>JALVAL010000625.1 GCA_027011205.1 Gammaproteobacteria bacterium | reverse complement strand
TTATTAATGGTTAGTCGTCCAGTGGACTGGGTTACTGCCGAAAGTTTCCATGGGATTCATTTGCCTCGAAGGAAATACCCTTAGGGTACGGCGGTTTCAGCAAGTGATACCTGCTTTTGTTTCAGACTGTCAGCTAAATGAGTCGTCGGTATTTATTAGCGGGTTATTTTTTTAATCAAAAGTTGATCATGCCCTGCTAAACAGGTGTATGCGGGTAATAAATCATTTATAATCAAAGCACAGCTATGTTAAAGTTATATTTAATGTGTCGGTACAAAGCGATATTTTGATCCCCCCTGAATAATAAGCAACCGTTCAATAAGGAGTATGGAAGCTCATGAAAAATTTAATAAAAAAGCAGATGTATTTTCAACTTATTTTGCTGCTTACCATATGGTTGAATGCGTGCTCGCTACAATCTGCACAAAATTTGAATATTAGCAATACAGTCCTGTCAGAAGATGGTAGTCCCATCACTTATGGTGTTATGGGGCATGGAGAACCTGCCATTGTTTTTATTCACTGCTGGACCTGTAATCATAACTTCTGGGATAAGCAAATAGCTTATTTTTCCAGAACGCATCAGGTAATATGGCTTGATCTGGCCGGACATGGCCAATCAGGTAGTCATCGTATAAGCTATACAATGGCCGCTTTTGGTGAAGATGTGGCTGCTGTTGTCAATAAAGTCAAAGCCAGAAAAGTTGTACTTGTCGGGCACTCAATGGGCGGTCCGGTGGCTATTGAAGCAGCTAAACTACTGGGTAATAAGGTTGTTGCTGTTGTTGGTGTGGATACCTTCTATACCCCGTTCAAGTATCCTGAAGATCAGGCATCTATAAAGCAGTTTGTAAAACCTTTTGAAACCGATTTCAGAGCAACCAGTGATAAATTGTTACGTTCTATGTTTGTAAAAAATATAACTCCGTCAGTTCGGGATGAAATAGTCGGCAGGTTTTCAGAAGCGAATTCTGAAGTAGGTATCAGTGCCCTGTATGAGCTATTTAACTGGAATGCTACTCAGGCTAAAACGGATCTGAATCAATATGCTGATATTCTCTATAATATTAATGCGGCTCCAACCGGCAGGGAAATGCCTCCCAATGATCATACAATAATGATACCCCATGTCGGTCATTTTATTGCTCAGGTAAAGCCTCAGGAATTTAATACGGCACTTGAAGACATTATTCTGAAGGTGAAACAGAGGAGCAGGGAAATAGAATAAATGCAGCTGACAAATAAATAATCAAGTCAGAAAATAATCTCATAATCCTGTAATTTTCCAGTATTATAAGATTATGTGAACACTCATAATTTTAGCTCTTCAAACACTTTCAGGTCAATGGGTAATTTTACCCGGCTCCCCCGTAAGACCTCGTCCTTAAGGTCGAGGATAGCAGCGGCGACAAACATTTTTCCAAAAGTCTCGTCTATTAAGGCAAGGTCCTGGGTTTACTATAAAATTAACAGATCAGGCTGAAAGTCAAAAAATTTAGAGAAAAATTAGTTGACATTCGGGGCGTCCATATCTGTCTTATTTTTTACCAGTTATTATCTGGTCAATTTATTAAAGATGCTTGAAAATTTGTCCTGAATTGCCCTGGCCCATGCAGGCTGTGGCATATTCCAACCGATAAACATACCTATTAGCAAAATTATTAACATGTACATGATTTGTAGACTCCGAAATAAATATTGATATAAAATAACTCACATGATCCTGGCATATTCATAAAGAACCTTCTATTTCACTGAATAAGAGTAAGTTAATGGATGAATTTCTCTGATCTAGACACAGTTTTACTCTGACCACAAACTCTAGACCCCAAATTCTACTTTTCGTGAAGATATTTTTGACGTAAAATGGCCACTTGAATGACAGCAGGGATGGTAACTCGATAAGCTGGCCCTGCAACATCAATGGTAGTCCATAAGCCAGTAATACCCCAGCCAATTGGTCCAGTCAGAACTGACAATGTTCTAGTAAGTGCAAGATTAGCTGAAAGGGACAAGCTTCTACCTAGCAGTGTATTCATAAAAGCATTCACTATAATCAAGGTCAGTTGATAAGACTTATAACCTCCTGCATGGAATACTGCCTGAAATACAGCAAGCATGACTTCAGGAGTTATGTTAATGATATTTGTTACGCCTGTAGAACGGGCAAGTTCTTTTAATTCTTCTGGACTCATGTTTTCAATTTCATCAGTGAGAATTTTCATTAGCAGGTTGTTTTCAATTCTTTTAACACCTGAATTACTGTTGAAGTTAACTTTTATTTTGTCGCATACATCTGTTAGAACTTCTTTGTACTTAACACCCTTGCCACCCCGCAGCGTTGTTGCAAATGAATTAGCTCCATAGCGTTGTATTTCAGCGGCTATTAATTCCCAGTACTGATTATGGTCCGGGTGATATGTTTTATATGCATCTGACTTCGTCAACTTCCCTGAGAACCGTACTTTCCCATTCTTGTCATGAGTAAGGCAATTAACTAAAATCTCAAGATCATCTGACTTGATTTTCTTTAAAAACTCCAGATCACTGTCGTATCGGTATGCGATGTTTTCCTCCTAAGTTTAATGGTTTTGTGCAGCTAATGCAGTGCTGACCAGTCCCGTTCCTGATTTGGCTCAAGGTGCCGGAATCAGTAGTAGATATGATTATGCGGATATTCATAACTTATAATACTCAAATATAATATACATCGCCAGGTAAAACAATCAGGGTTTATTTTTTATTGATTGTTGTACGAATATGTTCCATACTATTAATAACACAGTCGCCCTGATTAAATGGAGGTGATCACATACCAACCCCGAGACACCAGCAAATAAACCTGTCTGACACACCCACTAGCATTGCATCTCCCGCCAGACCATATTAGGTGACAATTATCTTGTCCGGTCTCCCCATGTGTCCGGTTAAGTATAGCCACATTAGTTGAACCTATTGCGATTGTCCATAGCACTGAATCTACAAGGCTTTCCAGAATATTTGGACTTCACCCGCAAGGTAACGGTGTCCGGTAAAATGAATATTCATCTGTTAGCAGCTCCCAGGAGGTCTGGGAAATGGGTTGATCAGTTTCAATGGCCATTAACATCCAGGGGGGGGGGCTAGGATCTCCCTTGTCCTATCTGCTGACGCTCTGCCGTAACATTATTATTTTTTCGGTACATATTAATACAATCTTAAACAAGCTGCCTACAGATTCTTTCCAGTTAGAAAATTAACATTAATTTTCTAACAATTTTTTTTAGAAAGCATAAAAAGAGGAAATATAATGGCCAGTTATTTTAAAAATATAATAACAATAACTACATTCCTGATATTATTAAATTCATTAAATGCTTATCCAGAAGATATTTTTCCCGGCAGGTTTGGCATTGGAGTGAAGGTAGAAAATGATGCACAGCATTATAAACAATTTGACAATGATGCCTATATATTAGTGTTTCCACAATATCGTGGTGAAAAATTAAATATGAATTATAATTCCTTATCATATAGTGTCATTAAAACAGGTGAATATAATTTTGAATTGCTTGGTAAGTCGCTCTATTATGGTTATGAGAATAGTGACTCTCCTCGATTAGAGGGAATGAAGGATCGAGATGCATCTATTGAAGCAGGTGCTCGTGCAAGTCTGAAAACTGACTATGGATTATTGAGTCTGCATGCTTTAACAGATATGTTGAGAAATCATAATGGACAGGAGGTAGAATTAAGATTTGGGGGACTGTTTTATGCGGACAAATGGCGCGGACGACAGGAGTTTAATGTGGGTCTGTTTGGTGGAATGCGTTGGCAAAGCAAAGATATGGTTGATTATTATTATGGGGTCAATAAATCTGAAGTGAGGAATGACAGAAAAGAATATCATGCAGGATCGGCTGTTATCCCATTTGCAGGAGTGCAATTAAATTCCTGGTTTTCAGAACATATTTCAGTGGATGGTGAGCTGAAGTATGAAAGATTTCCAGATTCAATAACAAACAGTCCTTTAACTTCTGCTTCAAAAAATGAAATAAAAGCCATCATAGGTTTGACATACTGGTTTTAATCTTTTTTATCAAACAGGATTGAAATCTCTTTATCTTCTACAAGGGGTTTATAAAACTCCACGACATCTTGCAACAAGTTATCAATATCAACACGAGTAAAATGTCCTTTTTGAGCACCACTTGCAGTTTGGGGCTGGCAATTACTAAAAGGCTTATAGATACGCACAAAGGCTATATTGCTATTGATGACTCTCCACTTGGCGGTACCCGTTTTACAATTTCCTGGCCAAAATAACATTCATAGACTTCGTACGATTTGATACAAATCTAAACATCTTGCTGGTAGGTTAGAAATCACTTTACCAGTTATTATGTTCTTTCTTGGCATCTTTAATTGAGAGAATACAATGAAAAATATAATTATAGTAATTACGGTCGGAATGGTTTTTTTGCAAGGCTGCGCAACTAAAAATTATGGTCGTCAAGGTTTTTTGTCATCCTATGAGCAGGAAAGTATGACATGTAGAGAAATTGATCTGGAGTTAGCAAAAATGCGAGGTTTTATCGAATATGTTAATAAAGAAAGTGAATTTAGTGGAAAAGATGTATTGGCTATTTTAGGTGATCTCGGAATAGGTAATTATATGGAAAAAGAGGCTGCTATTGAAAGTGCAGATAATCGAATGGTGGCATTAAATGATCTTAAAGGTCGTAAACAATGCTCTACTAATCGATCGCAATAGGAGGCAGCAATATTATCTGCAGTGGTATCATTTTTGTATGGTTCCGGCAAGCATGCTTGAATACTCATAAAAACATCGTAATACTCCATAATCAACAATCTGAAAAAAGTTCGGGACACATCAGACTATTTCTATTATAATCCTGTCCCATGAAAATACT
>JALVAL010000624.1 GCA_027011205.1 Gammaproteobacteria bacterium | reverse complement strand
TCTCGAAATTCAGCTACATATTTTGTAGCTGTTACTCCTGTAGCTACCTGAGCTATACCGGATAAAGCTAATATGGTACTTAAAATCATACCAAATTCACCAAAAGTTTCTTTTCCAAGAATTCTTGCCAGAACAATTGATGTTAGAAAAACACTTCCCTGAGAAAAAACAGTGCCTACTAAATTCCAGAATACTCCACGACTAAACCGACCTGCAAAATGACCCAATAAAACAGACGTTTTTTTTAAATTAGTCATTCAATAATATTGTATATAAAATGGTAGTTTTGTGGAAAAAGTCATATTAGCAAGAATTGCCGCATTTTTATATACAATTCAGGTAGTTTCGGCTAATCACTTATATATGAATAGCTTTATAAATGAAGAGAATATTGCCCCCATAACTAAAGTGGATCCTATGCCACTGAGTGGGAATCTTTATCTATTAAACACAACTGACCGGGATCTGAATAATTTTATTATTTAGACGTTTAACTTCCTGGCTGTTATTGATAACTATTTTCATTGGTAATTGATTTGCTTCAATAAATTTATTAAGTAATGTCAGTTGCTTCAGGCGGGTTGAGATCCCAAACTTTATTTCAATCGGTAATATCCAAAGCTGCCTTCCAGGATCAGATCTACTTCTGCCCCATTTCAGGTACGATAATAATAATCCCATTTTTTTACACTGCAGGATTGTAAGCCTTTGATAATTTCTTCTATTATAAAGGATTCAAAATTTTGCCCCACATAGGGACTATTTAACATCTACTTTCTGGATGTAATATTAAGTAAATAATGCAGTAAGCCCGAATCTCTAAAATAACCTTTAGGCATTTTTACGATAGATTTCGCGACAGAGCCTTCATCCTAAATAAATCAGTTGAACCTGCTGTGATCATCCAATGCTCTGAATCTTCAAGACATTCCAGAACCTTTTGACCACACCCGCAGGGTGATTGCGAATGAAATCAAAATAACCTGTAATGCCTTAAATCTTTAGCACCTTGATCGCTCTCGCTATAATTCAACTGATTTATTTAGGTTCATAAGATGATATGTTTCGCCAGATTTAGGCGGGTTTTAAGGAGTTTTAAGAGCCATCCACAATTGACAGCTATGCATATCTAAACTATTATTTTAGATATGCATAGCTACATACCGAGAAATATTGAAAAACATATTAAAAAACACCTCGCCTCTTTCCCTTGTGTGGCTTTATTGGGTTCAAGGCAGGTGGGTAAATCTACCCTTGCTAAACGAATTATTACTGACATTCCAGACTCAGTCTATCTGGATCTGGAAGATCCACGAGATTTAAACAAGTTAAATGATCCACTGGCTTTTCTGGAAGCTAATAAGGCGCATTTAATTTGTATTGATGAAGTTCAACGTCGACCTGAAATATTCCAGCAGTTTCGCACCTATCTGGATCAGAGCAATCGTTCCGGGCAGTTGTTATTATCCGGTTCTGCATCCAGAAATCTGATCCAACAAAGTTCTGAAAGTCTTGCTGGGCGTATTTCCTATATTGAAATCAGTCCCTTTATTGCCTCTGAAGTGGATGATTTAAAACGCCTATGGCTTCAGGGCGGCTATCCCGAAAGCTATCTGAAAGACACAGAGTTAAGTTTTGACTGGCGCATCAATTACATCAGAACCTTTCTGGAAATGGATATTCCAGCCCTGGGGATCAATATCCCTGCAGCCACTCTTAACAGATTATGGACTATGCTGGCACATCTTAATGGCGGTTTGTTAAACAGTGCTAAACTGGCCTCCTCCATGGGGGTAAGCGCGCCCACTATAAAAAAATATCTGGATATATTAGAAGGGACTTTTATAATCCGGCAGCTAATGCCCTTTCATACCAATACCAAAAAAAGATTAATCAAGTCACCCAAGGTGTATATCCGTGACAGCGGATTGATCCATTGTCTGTTAGGTATTGAAAGCTATAATGACTTATTGGGGCATCCAGTATCAGGTTCTTCTTATGAGTCCTTTGTTATTGAAAGTCTACTGCAACAGTTTCCCCGGTATACACCCAGCTTTTACCGCTCAGCAGGCGGAGCCGAAATTGATCTGGTTCTAGAAAAAGGCAATAAAAAAATTGCCATTGAAATCAAGTCCTCAGCAACCCCGGTCCTGACCCAGGGATTTTTCGAAGCACAGAAAATAATACAGCCGGACAAATCCCTTATTATTGCCCCAGTGGATAAGCCATACCCCTATAAAAAGGATGTCTGGGTTTATAATTTAAAGGATATTATTAGAATGGACTTATAGCTCCAAAAGCCAGTCTAAGCACATTAATTTCATCGGTGAAACCATTGCTCATCGCTCACCTCCTGGCAAAAGTCTCCCGGTAAACCTTATCATGATTCTTCAGGCAGGTTCTGAACTATCAGCTTAAGTTTTAAAATTGCTGCAACACCAATAATTACTGTTAAAGTAATTAGCTCTATCTGCTCTTAAACACAATTGACCGGGATCTGAATAATTTTATTATTTAGACGTTTAATTTCCTGGCTGTTATTGATAACTATTCCCATTGGTAATTGATTTTCTTCAATAAATTTATTAAGTGATGTCAGTTGCTTCAGACGGGTTGAGGTCCCAAACTTTATTTCAATGGGCAATATCCCAAAGCTGCCTTCCAGGATCAGGTCTACTTCTGCCCCGTTTCGGGTACGATAATAATAATAATCCCATTTTTTTACACTGCAGGATTGTAAGCCCTTGATAATTTCTTCTATGACAAAGGATTCAAAATTTTGCCCTACATTGGGACTTTTTAACATCTGCTCTCTAGATGTGATATTAAGTAAATAATGCAGTAAGCCCGAATCTCTAAAATAACCTTTAGGCATTTTTACGATAGATTTTGCGACAGAGCCTTCATAAGATGGTATGTTTCGCCAGATGTAAGTATTATGAGCGATATCCAGATAATCTCTAATACTCATTTCAGACACATCAATAGACCGGCCTAGTTGTGCTTTATTGACAATAGTGCCTGATAAACTGGCCAGCATGCTAATAAATCGGCGATATTTAACTTCATCCAGCCTGGGATAAAGGCGTCTGATATCTGTTGAAATATAGGTTTTATGGTAATTTTCCATCCAGGCATAAAAGAAATCATCCGATGATTGCAATACCGGTTCTGGATAACCACCTTTGAGCAGATGATTTAAACTATCTTGATGCTTATGTTGTGATGTCGCCAGGGTTAATTTTAAAAAGTCTAAGGTCGATGCATTGATATCTTGTAAAAATATCTGATAAAAGTCCGGGATAGGTTGTGCATATATCTCATTACCCTTTAATGTACCTACCTCAATGATGCCAATTCTTCCCGCCAGGGAATCTGAAATGGCTGAAAGCAGTTTAGGTGAGCTTGAACCCGTAAGCATGAAGCGATTTTTTTTTCTACGACTGGAATCAATAACGCCACGTAATTCTTTGAAAATTTGCGGTGTTTCCTGGGCTTCATCGATGATCAGCTGCTGAGGGTATTCACGAAAGAAAAAATCATAATCAGATGTAATAAAGTCATAATCACTGCCCTTTTCCAGATCAAAATATCGCCATTCTGGTCGGCATACTTTAGCTAGTGTAGTTTTACCCGTTTGTCGTGCCCCCAAAATCAGTACGGCAGGAAAAATTTTGAGTAAAGCATCTATTTTGGCCTGTAAATTTCTTTTTATATACCCCATATCCATATGCTACTCTTGGATATTACTTATGTAAATAAAAAGATTAGGTTTTAGTTTATTAAAGTAGAGTTCAAAGTTATCGTTTTATTGGGTAGAGTGTAATCGACAGGAGTTTAGCTATATTATTCAATAATTTCTGTTATTTTATAGAAGCTTAGTTATTTTCTGACCTGTTTCTATGCTTTTTTATGTCATTTATAAACATCTCAAAATCGACTAAATGGTTTTTAAGAATGCTTTTAACGATTTCCAGAGAAACATTTTGATAGTCATGTACAGCAATATTTCTAAATCCCACCATTTTTTTCATTTGTTCGGCAGTCTCAGAGGAAATGATCTGATTTTCTTTTAATAATTCAAATACTTCCCGAGAGGTTTTTGGTACACCTAGTTTTCCAAGTCGAATTAGATGTGTGGAAATATCTATAGTTGCCTGTGATGCCCGCTCAAGATTCAGGATAATTGAATCCTGTTTGGTATAATTGCTGTCAAGTTCGTTTTCATACCCCCTGTATTCTTCGTTTATTCTTTTAAGACAGCGCCTGATGGTTTCAATTTTATTCATCAATATGTCATCGGTCATGAATAATGCTCCAGTATTTCGGCTCTGTCTTCATTCAGCTGAATGTAATTGATATAGGCGTTGTCTAAAAATTGTTCTGTTTTTAATGAGGCTTGCTGATAAATAATTTGTCCATGGTGGACAATTTCCAATTTTAAAACATCATTACAGGTCTGCAAGTCCACTAAATCAATATCCCGGTTAAGTCTGGATGCCAGTTTTTCCTGGATATTCCATCGTTGTACATCAGATAGTATATCTGCATTAAGAAAAGCGATATCAATATCACTGTGCTGTGGGTCAAAATGCTTCGTGATAAAACTGCCAAATATAATAATTAGCTCAACTGACAGCAGCTCATTCTTTAAAAAATCAGCTACTTCTTGTGTAATTCTCTGTTTTAAATCAATTTTTTTGTACATAATCTGTAAAAACTTTAAATGGGTTTTTCCAATACGTTCAATCTATTCCAGCATCCTAAAATGTAATTTCTATGCATTTTTTTAATTTAGCATAGATTGCTTCAATGATCTTTTTCTGTACCACAATGGCATTTATGGCTTGCGCCATGGCTTCTGGTTCATCGTCATATTGATGAGCCACCTCATTTCTCAATTTTCGTAAATATTGCCATTC
>JALVAL010000623.1 GCA_027011205.1 Gammaproteobacteria bacterium | reverse complement strand
GATATAGCTGACACAATTTTTCCAGAGCAACCGCTTCATCATAAAATCAATTTATTAAGAAAATTAAAAAAGCAGCACCTGAATAAAAATATTAAACACAAAAAAAATAAAATAAAAACATTTAAATTATATTATCGGGGACAGAATATTTAAAAGCCATTAGCCATTATTTGGCAAAGGGGAAATCATGTCATCTATTAGCAACTATGATGATTCTGGATTCTGGCAGTCACTACGCCGGCACTATTTTTCTGAACCGTTTTTTAAACAGTTTCGTCAGTTACTGCCTCGTATGTCAACAAC
Organism: Gammaproteobacteria bacterium; assembly: GCA_027011205.1. GTDB lineage: Bacteria > Pseudomonadota > Gammaproteobacteria > GRL18 > GRL18 > JANELJ01. Next base: position 4,624 of record JALVAL010000623.1, on the reverse strand, counting down.
AGAAAAAGAAGCCCTTGAAGCAGGATCTGTCTGGTGGGATGGTGATTTATTCAGTGGTTCACCTGACTGGGACAAATTGCTTAATATCGATCTGGCCCGTTTAACCACCGAAGAACAGGCTTTTCTTGACGGACCGGTAGAACAACTCTGCACAATGATTAATGACTGGGAAATTACTCAGAAGCACAAAGATTTACCTGAGGATATCTGGCAATATATTAAAGATAATGGTTTTTTTGGTTTAATCATCCCTAAACAATACGGCGGGCTGGAATATTCTGCTCTGGCTCATTCAGCTATGGTCATGAAACTGGCCAGTAAAAGTATTACCGCTGCCGTTACCGTTATGGTTCCAAATTCATTAGGTCCTGCTAAACTAATACTTGAATATGGAACCCCGGAACAAAAAAATTATTACCTGCCCCGACTAGCCCATGGTAAGGAAATACCTGCGTTTGCATTAACCAGCCCTAACGCGGGTAGTGATGCCAGTTCCATGACTGATTATGGTATTGTCTGCCATGCACAATTTGAAGGGAAAAAAATATTAGGTATTCGCATTAACTGGAATAAACGATATATCACTCTCGGCCCTGTGTGTACCCTGCTGGGTCTAGCCTTTAAACTTTATGATCCAGATCAGCTATTATCAGAAAAACAGGAATTAGGTATTACTCTGGCCTTAATCCCAACTCACCTTGCAGGTATCAATATCGGTCGCAGACATTATCCGCTTAACCAGACCTTTCAAAATGGTCCTAATTCAGGAAAAGATGTATTCATTCCTGTTGACTGGATCATCGGTGGCCAGGATTATGCAGGTAAAGGCTGGAAAATGCTAATGGAAAGCCTGGCCGATGGTCGCTCCATATCACTTCCAGCATTAAGCACCGGAGCTGGAAAACTGGCCTGTAGAGCAGTAGGTGCCTATGCTCATATACGCAAACAGTTCAACCGCCCCATTGGTGAATTTGGTGGCATATCAGAAGCACTGACACGAATTGCCGGTAATACATATATTATGGAAGCCGCTCGAAATCTGACCATAACCAGTATTGATCAGGGAGAAAAACCTTCCGTTGCTTCGGCAGTCGTTAAATATCATTTGACGGAAAAAATGCGCCAGTTAGTTAACGATGCAATGGATGTCTATGGTGGTGCTGCTATTTGTATGGGACCCAGAAATATTATGGGGCGTATCTACCAGGCTGTACCCATTAGCATTACCGTTGAAGGTGCAAATATTCTCACTCGCAGCATGATCATTTTTGGTCAGGGAGCCGTTCGCTGTCACCCCTATATTTTCAAAGAAATAAACTCTATTAATCTTAATAATAAAGCAGCTGGACTCATTAAATTTGATAAAGCATTTACATCCCATATTGTACATATTATACGTTCGCTATATCAAACCCTTTTTAGCGCACTTACTGACGGTCGATTTTGTAAAACACCTGGCAGTTCTTCAACAAAAATTACACCGCAGTATCAACAGGCAACCCGAAGAAATTTCCAGAAACTATCGAGACTCAGCGTGGCCTTTTCATTGCTTAGTGATTTCTGCATATTAACTCTTGGCGGTAAACTGAAGCAAATGGAAAATTTGTCTGGACGGCTGGCAGATATTCTGAGTTATTTATACCTAAGTTCTGCGGTATTAAAGCAATATCATCAGGACAGGGAATATCAGGATGATCAGGCTCTGATGCAATGGAGTTGTGAAACATTATTTTTTGATGCTCAACAGGCATTTGATGGAGTACTGAATAATTTACCTAATAAATTTATTGCCCTGATATTAAGAGCATTAATCTTTCCGTTTGGAAAACCCTACCAGCGTCCAGATGATCATTTATCTCAGGCTCTAGCAGAACAGATCCTTAATCCTTCAGAAGCCAGGGATCGTCTGACCAGAGGGATCTACAAATCAGGTACCTTACAGGAGCCGCTGGGTCGACTTGAAGATGCTCTGATAAAGGTAATGCGTTCTGAACAGGCAGAAAAGAAACTCCATCAGCTGATCAAATATAATAAAATTGAGTTATCGGAAGACCGGCAACATACAATTATGGATCAGGCCGAATTCATAAGACTGGCTCATCAGCAAAAATTACTAACTGATCAGGAAGTAAAAGTTATTAAAGAGGCTGAACAGGCTCGTGAGGAAGTTATTCAGGTTGATGATTTTGATCAACAGTTCAATTAATTAAATCTAAAACGCAATTGTCATTTTGTATAACAACTGGAGAATAACATGAAGCATCAACAAAACTCATTTCAGGATCCGGTCTATGTTGTTGATGGCCTGCGTACACCACAGCTTAAGGCAGCTGCTGATCCAGGACCTTTTAGTGCCAGTGATATGGCCGTTTTAGCTGCCCGACAATTATTATTAAAAATGCCTTTTTCAGCCCATGATATAGATGAAGTTATTATTGGCTGTGTAATGCCAGATGCCAGTGAAGCCAATATTGCACGCCAAATTGCATTACGGATTGGCTGTTCTGAACAAACCCCGGCCTGGACGGTACAGAGAAATTGCGCCTCTGGCTTACAGGCTATAGATAGTGGTATGAATAGTATCCGAACAGGCCGTTCAGAACTGGTCATGGTAGGTGGTACAGAAGTCATGTCTCGAGCCCCTTTATTATGGAATGATGCCATGAGAAACTGGCTTTCTAAATGGTTTAATATCAGCTCTAAGGGTTCAAAAAGAAAGGGTTTAAAAAGAATTCAGCAATATTCCACACAGGCATTGCGTTTACGAGCTCAATTTTTTAAACCCGTTTTCAGTTTATTAAAAGGTCTGAAAGATCCTATTGCAGGGCTGTCTATGGGTCAAACGGCTGAAATCCTAGCCAGTCGTTTTAATATCACTCGGGCTGAAATGGATCAATATGCCCTGCTTAGTCATCAACGACTTTCTCAGGCTATATCTGACGGACTTCTGGAGCATGAAGTCACCCCCGTTTATGACCATAACAATCATTATTTTGAACAGGATACTGGGGTGAGAAAAGATTCAAACCTGGAAAAACTCGCCCATTTAAAACCTGTTTTCGATCGACATTACGGTGCAGTCACCGCAGGTAATAGTGCCCAGATCAGTGATGGTTCAAGCATTTTGATACTTGCCAGTGATAAAGCGGTACATAAATATCACTTACCGGTATTGGGAAAACTGATCGACTGTCACTGGGAAGGCGTATCACCAGAAGAAATGGGGCTCGGACCTGCACACGCCATCCCTCCTCTGCTGTTTAAATATAATCTAAAACTCTCTGATATTGATTATTGGGAAATAAATGAGGCTTTTTCTGCACAGGTATTAGCCTGTAAAAAAGCACTCAATGATGATGAATTTTGCCGGCAGGAACTGGGCCTGGAAAAAAAACTGGGCGATATTCCTATACAAAGACTGAATGTAAATGGCGGCGGTATCAGTCTTGGACATCCTGTTGGTACCAGTGGCAGTCGTATTGTTCTACACCTGTTAAAATTATTAAAACAACAAACATCCCATTCGCCTGAGCAGAGCTTCAGAGGCATTGCCTCCTTATGTATTGGCGGAGGACAGGGTGGAGCAATACTGGTAGAAATATAAGCTAAAGAGGATTTTGTTATGCAAACATCTTATAAAAACTGGTCAGTTGAAACTGATAACAAGCATATTATTACACTCACTCTGAACCAGCCGGAAACCTCAATTAATGTCCTGTCACAGTCCGTACTAAGTGAACTTCAGTACATTCTAAATACCGTAAAAAAATCAAATGCCTGTGCTCTGGTCTTTAAGTCTGCCAAACAGCACAGCTTTATAGCGGGTGCTGATATCAATGAGTTTTCAATGTTTCACGATCATCCTGACCCCTATAAAACTGCTTTACAGGCCATACAACGTGGTCAGCGGGTAATGAATAGTATTGCCAGACTGCCGTTCCCTACTTTTGCTCTTATTAATGGTTTTTGTCTGGGAGGGGGCATGGAATTAGCGTTAGCCTGTGACTACCGTATTGCTCTGGATCATGAAAAAACTCGCCTGGGATTACCAGAAATTAAATTAGGAATTCATCCTGGATTTGGAGGCTCTGTTCGGGCAAATCAGCTTCTGGGGGTATTTTCTTCCATGAGTCTGATGCTATCAGGTCGTACTCTGTCAGCAAGAAGTGCAAAAAAATCAGGCCTTATTGATGATGTTATTCCCCAGAGACACTTTAACAATTCTATAACATACTACCTGGACAAGATAAGACAAAAAAATAATTCCGACAGGGCTAAGCGGCCACGTCCTTTTTATTTTTCTTTACTGGAAATGAATTTTATACGTCCTGTTGTTGCTTATATATTAGAAAAAAAAATCAATAAAAGAATAAACAAAGCACATTACCCGGCCCCCTTTAAACTAATTGAGTTATGGAAAAAATATGCCGGAGATACTGAACTTATGATGAGTAAAGAAGCCGAATCTGTTGCTCTGCTTATCAACACCAACAGCGCCAAAAATCTAATAAGGGTATTTCATTTACAGGAACAATTAAAAAACCAGTCACAAGAGTCAGCTTCTGATAATAACAGCAGGCTACAGCACATACATATTATTGGTGGTGGTGTAATGGGTGGTGAT
>JALVAL010000622.1 GCA_027011205.1 Gammaproteobacteria bacterium | reverse complement strand
TCTACTGCAAAACTATCTGAGAAAATTACCAGATTTGTAAGTAGTAACCCTGATATAATGATTTTTTTAAGATTGTTCATATAATATTCCTGATAATAAAATAGGTGTCAAAATGTGAATAAGATCAGCTTTTTTGATATTAACTACTGCCATTAATCTGAATGTCGTATTTATTAAATAGTGTATAAAGTGTTGGCCGGGTTACCCCTAATAATTTGGCTGTCTGGGAGATATTATAATCTGAATAGCTTAAGGCTCTTTTTATGGCAGCACTTTCAGCAATACTTCTGACCTCTTTGAGATTAAGAGGTATTTCTATTTCACCATTAACCTCTCCTAACTCCAGATCTTGTGCAGTAATTTCCATACCATCAGACATAATCACCGCACGCTTTACCTTGTTTTCCAATTCCCGAATATTACCAGGCCAGTGATAATGTTCAATCAGTTGAGCAGCCTCACGATTGAAACCTTTAACTTTTTTATGCTGCTGTTCACTAAAACGCTTGGCAAAAGCCGTAGCAATAACGATTGCATCCCCTTCACGTTCACGTAGTGGCGGTATCTGAATGGTTATTTCACTTAACCGGTAGTATAAATCCTCACGAAACCGGCCTTCTATAATAAGTTGCTCCAGATTTTGATGGGTCGCACAGACAATACGAATATCTACCGGAATTTCTGTGCGCCCTCCAATTCGTTCTATGGTTCTTTCCTGCAAGAAACGCAATAGTTTTGCCTGTAATGCCATAGGCAGATCCCCAATTTCATCCAGAAAGAAGGTACCCTTATTCGCATATTCTATTTTACCTTTGGTTTGTTTAACTGCCCCGGTAAAAGCCCCTTTTTCATACCCAAACAACTCACTTTCCAGCAGGTTTTCAGGAATAGCTGCCGAATTTACCGCTATAAACGGCTTGTCTTTTCTCTGACTCAGATTATGTATAGCTCTTGCCAGTAGTTCTTTACCTGTTCCACTATCACCGAGTAACAAAGTAGTAACTTCGCTGGGTGCAATTTTTTCTACCATTCGAGCCAGCTTTATCATCGGCTCACTAACAGCTATCATACCATCCAGAGGTTCATCTGCCCTGTTAGACAAACGCTGATTTTCCTGTTCCAGAGCTCTAAGATGAAAAGCACGCTCAATAATAAGAGTGAGGGTTTCTATATCTATTGGTTTTTGATAAAAGTCATAGGCCCCCATCGCTACAGCCTGTACAGCAATTTCTCTATCATCATTGCCGGTAACTACTATAATTTTGGTTTCTGGTGCCAGTTCAAGAAGTTCTTTCAATGCTGCCAGCCCCTCACTGGCATTTGCCGGATCCGGTGGCAGGCCAAGATCCAGAGTCACTACCGGCGGTTGATAACGCCGCAAGGCTGCTATAGCCTCCTGACGATCTCCCGCTATAATAGTTTGATAATTCTCAAAACTCCATTTAAGCTGTTTTTGTAAGCCCGGGTCATCCTCGACTATAAGAAGTGTTTTTTTGTTATTATTACTCAATTGTTTTTCCTTCTTTACTACTGTCCGATATTTTCAAGTGCTAATGGCAGAATAATGGTAAAGGTTGTACCTTGCCCAGGCTCACTTTCTACGGATATTGTGCCTGAATGTCTTAAAATATAAATTTTTGCCTCATAGACCCCAATTCCCATACCGGCATTACCCTTAGTAGTGTCAAATGGTTTAAATAGCCGTTCAGCAATAAATTTATTATCCATTCCTGCACCCGTATCAGAAATTTTTAATACCGCTGTTTTAGCTTTAGAAGTCAGTTTTAGATTTATAACCCCATCATCCTCAGTAGCATCCTGGGCATTTTGTACCAGATGCCCTAGTATGGCAGAAATTTTTTCCTGCTCTCCAGTTATAGCACATTCTGTTAAATCCAATTGAATTTTCGGTCTGGGCATATGAGCTGACTGTTGTTGAACAATGTCTTTTATCACCGTTACCAGATCAAAAGTTGAACGTGAATCGTTTACATTTCGCTGTTTTAACTGATTTACCAGATTTTGCATTTTGGTGACAACATTTTCCAGAGTGTCTATGGCATCGTCAAAAAATTCTGGATTGTGCTTATGTTTTTCAGCATTTTTTACTATTAAGGATACCTGTGCCACCAGATTTTTCAGGTCATGAATAATAAAGGCTGATAACCGGCTATAGGCTTCAAATTGTCTGGCTGTTGATAACTCTTCGCTGGCCTGATTTAACACAAAAGCATTGGCCAGTTGCAGGCCTACCGTTCTTAACAAGTCATGATCCTCCCAGTTTAGCTGCCTTGGAGCCCTTGGTTTGGTCAGAACTACAAAAGCTTTAAGCTGACTTTGCTGCAGTATCGGGATCATTAACCAGGCATTTTTTTTCTTCTCCAGCCAGTAACTGAAATCAGCCTGCTGGTATATTTCCGGATTATCCTGATATTCATAAAAATCGATGACCCATTGCTTCTTTTGTAGAAACTGAACACCCTGGTCACGGCCCGATATCAGTTCCCAGTTATTCTCCAGATCAAGATTAAAATCTTCTGTCAGATAATAATCCCCGTTTTCATTTTTTATCCACAAGCCACCACAGGAACTGTCAACCAGATCCGCCAGGGTTTTAATCATAAAATGAGATAATTCATTAAAAGATTTCAGCTCTGCCAGAGTCTTGCTGAGCTTGATCCATTCTTCCCGATAATCATAACGATAATGGACAAAATGCTTATTAAAGTATACCTTCAGACGGGCTCTTAATGCTCCGGAAAACATCAGTGTTAAAAGCAATAAAATAGCTAGAAAAATAAACAGGATCTGGGCAATATCTCCCCAGCTGCCGCCATATTTTTTAATGTAAAAACCTGACAGAGACATGATGATCAGATACAGCCCAGTTCCAACCAGTGCTGTGGTGTGAAAAATAACGGTTCTGGAAATGGTATAAGTTCTGGAATCCTCCTGTAGCCGAACCACAGAAATAGCCAGTATGGGTACCACCAGTGCATTTACAATCCCTCGGGCATTCCAGAGCAAATAATCAATATCAGCAAACAACAGTGACTTACTATAAATAATAAAATCAAAAGTAAAAAGACCACCAAGACCAAGACAGATAAATTTAATGGACCAGCGCTGTTCAGAAATAGTATTGCGGTAAAGCTGCTCAATTAAGATAAGACCAATAATTGCAAACGATACATGAGCGATTAATCTGAAATCAATACCTATTAGCTGAGTAATTTTAAACTGCAATTCGGGAATTAATTCAACAACAAATACCCCAAGACTCCCTATAATAACTGCACTGCTGTATTTTGATTTAAACAGGTTGATTAACTGCTGTCCGGTGCCTTTTAAGCTTTCCGATAAACCAGACATATTATTTAACATAGCCAGTAAATATATATACCATGCCAGATTTCGCAGGGTTTCTAAGGGCAGGATGCTGGAACTATACAACTCATCATTATATAAATTGTAACTGGTATAAAAAGCCCATATGCAGGAAAACAACACGGCATTAAAAAAAAGTAGACCTGTGCTGTATTTTTTTATTCCCCAGAGACTCAGTAACAGCAATATTGTATAAGCAATGCCTGCCGCCAAATAGCTTATAATATTGTAGTGTTCCATAATACCCTACAACCTGTCCATTAACGCGCGCCCTGCCTCCAGACAACGACCTGTATTGTCTGTATCAGAATCATCATATCCAGGAAAGTACTGTAATTTTTCATATAGTACAAATCATATTCCAGCTTATTCCGGCTGTCCTGTTCTGTGGCTCCATAGGGGTAACAGATCTGAGCCCAGCCGGTAATACCGGGTTTTACAAAATGCCTGATTTCATAGTACTTAATTTTTTCAGATAACTGACAAACGAACTCGGGTCGCTCCGGTCTGGGACCCACAAAACTCATATCACCATTTAATACATTAAATAATTGAGGTAATTCGTCAATCCGATATTTACGAATAATATCACCCACTCTGGTTACTCGGGGATCGACCTTCTGAGCCCATTGAGCACCATTTTTTTCAGCATCCATACCCATACTGCGAAATTTGATCACATCAAAATTTTTATTGTATAAACCTACCCGTGTTTGCCGGTAAAAAATAGTACCATGAAATTTTGATTCAAACATAATCGCCAGTGCAGTTATAAGCATAATCGGCCAGGTAACTGATAATAGTGCCAGGGATGCAAAAATATCAAATACTCTCTTAGTATACTGATTCAGGGTACTTTGAATAAATCCATCCGAGAATATCAAATTGCTGGGGTGTAAAGCGGTCAGTTTAATTCGTCCGGTCTGGCGTTCAAAAAAAGTGGACACATCCAGGACATTAACTCCGTGAAGTTTACATTGCAGTACTTCATCCACAGGGAAGTTTTTTCTGCGATCATCAATAGCAACTATAATTTCATCAACTTCATGCTTTTTCACATAGTCGATCATATTATTTTTTAAATCCAGCAACTGCTCCTTTTCGACCAGAACATCTTCTCCTTCTATTGGCACAAAACCCAGAAGTTTAAAGTTCCTGCGATCAGATTTTCGTCGCAATTCATTCATATGAGAGGCTTTATTTCCAGCTCCGAAAACAATAGCCCGTTTTTTAAAAAATTCGTTATCTACCAGAAGATAAAGAATTGTTCGAGTAACAAGTAAGGTTCCAGCCAGTATCATCAAAGCATAAACAAAGGTGGTTCGTGCGGTAAACAACGCTGGTTGCAAATAAAATAGAAAGCTCATTAAAAAGAACACAATAAAGCTGACCAGAATAATACGGAATAATATCCCCTTAAAATTATCCCGAACCTGACGGCTGTAGAGCCCGGAAGCCGCCATAGTTAACACAACAACCAGGGTAAACACGGTTTCTGTATAGAAAAGATTGTCTATAGAATTGGAATCATAAGGATTAATATAACG
>JALVAL010000621.1 GCA_027011205.1 Gammaproteobacteria bacterium | reverse complement strand
TATTTAGAATATGAGAATTTATAAAAGGATAAACGATGGTTGAACTGGGGAAAAATCAGGCTTTTTCATCCAGCAAGGCGCCCAGCATTTGATCAATTTTTTCTATAACCTTACCTGATGCCAGTACCTGATATTTATTCATTTTTATTTCAACCACAGACCCGACCAGATCAGCCTTACCTTCCATGGCTTCTTTACCGGCCAGTTCTAAGGCATTTTTTTTAACGCCCTGAATGCCCTGTTGAATACTGTTTTGAGCGATGGCTGTAATTGCGTCAGACATAATTTAACTCTATTTATTACAATCGAATAAAAATAAACTTATTCCTATTAGCGAACCAGGCAGTGAAAACTTTATAGAGAATATTTATTTCTGCACCGTGAGTTATTGTTCTTTCATCCATTTATCCCGAATATCCTGATAATTCAGCATCAGCCATTGTACCGCAATCATGGCACTGGCATTATTCAGACGGCCTTCTTTGAACCATTGTACGGTCTCAGAATAATCCACCACCCGGACCCTGATATCCTCCCCTTCTTCTTCAAGACCATGAATACCGCCCACTCCCTCACTATTTACACAGGCACAATACAATTGAGTCGTTTCTGAAGTTCCCCCCGGACTGGATAAAAAATCACCAATAGGTTCCAGTGCCAGTAACTGACAGCCGGCTTCTTCTTCAGCTTCCCTATGGGCCACCTTCTCCTGAGACTCTCCCGGCTCAACAATACCGGCAATAATTTCCAGCAGCCACGGGCTGTTATGGGTCTGTTGTTCCTTTTCATTAACATAAGCACCAATTCGAAACTGCTCCAGCAGTACCACCTTATCCTGCCAGGGGTCATAGGCCAGTACACCCACCGCATGACCCCGTTCAAAACATTCACGATACAGGGTTCGAGTCTGTTCGCCATTAAACATTTTATGCTGCAGGGTATATTTATTAATTTTAAAGAAACCCTGATAAGCGGTCTCTTTTTGTAAAATTTTTACATCTGAACATTTAAATTGCTGCATAATTAACCTTTTTTAAGGTTTAGCCTGAATTAATCAGCTAAACAGATTCTCACTCCACCCTATATTGCTCACCTATATTGCTCAATGGTGGCAATTTTTTATTCATAAGCAGGCTTAAATTATGATATATTTTGCCCATGATTTCACTTACTCGATACCAGAATACCCCGCTGCTAGGTTTTGCCGCCTTTAGCGGTACCGGTAAAACCACCTTACTGGAACAATTAATACCTGAGCTAAATCAGGCTAATATCCATATCGCTATGGTAAAACATACGCACCATGAGAAATTTGATATTGATAAACCGGGTAAAGACAGTTATCGACTGCGTAAAGCGGGAGCCGATCAGATGTTAGTGGCTTCTGCAAATCGCTGGGCCTTAATGGTGGAACACAACCAGGCTTACCGAAAACAGCATCCTGAACCGGAATTGTTTGAATTACTGCCTCATCTTAATCTTAAACAGGCTGATTTAATATTAGTGGAAGGCTTTAAACACGAACAGATATCCAAAATTGAACTGCATAGACCGACATTGGGCAAACCTTTGCTGCACCCGGACGATCCCGATATTATAGCCATTGCCAGTGATCAGCCGGATTTAGCTGAACAATACCCTGATCAAATCAAATGCCCGATACTGGATCTCAATAATATTCAGGAAATTGCCGGGTTCATTACAACCCAGATCAGAACCTGACGACTATTCAAATCAACTATTTTCTTGAACTTATCACCTTCACAGGATTTTTATAACCATGAGTCAAAATAACAATCTTTTTTTAACCGTCAGCGAAGTTCAACGTCGTATTATCAGTGACATACAGGCGGTTAAAGGTTTTGAACGGGTAGATTTACGCCATGCCCTGGATCGTATTCTGGCAGAGGATGTCACAGCTACCTTTAATACCCCGCCCTGCGATAATTCCGGTATGGATGGTTATGCATTTAAATCCAGTGATATTAATGACCAGTCAACACTAACATTAAAAATTGCAGGCCAGTCATTCGCAGGACATCCTTATAGCGGAACAGTCCGTTCTGGTGAAGCCATACGTATTATGACTGGCGCTCAGGTACCTGCTGATGTAGACACGGTAGTGATGCAGGAACACACAGAAAAACCGGATGATGACAGCATCACTATTACTACTCTACCTAAACCCTATGCCAATGTCCGCAAAGAAGGTGATGATTTAAAAACCGGCCAGACTTTTCTTGCCTGTGGCAAAAAACTCAGTCCAGCGGATCTGGCTTTTCTGGCCACCCAGGGTATTGCAGAAGTCATGGTCAGCCGTAAACTGCGGGTTGCCTTTTTCTCTACCGGTGATGAACTGCGTTCTATTGGTGAAACGCTGGGTAATGGAGAAATTTATGATTCCAACCGATATTCTCTCTATGGGCTGTTAACCAGGCTGGACATTGAACTGATCGATATGGGAGTTATACCCGATGATCGCCAGGCCATTGAAAATGCCTTTTCTACTGCAGCCAGTGTTGCTGACGCGGTTATTACTTCCGGCGGTGTTTCGGTAGGCGAAGCAGATTTTGTTAAGGAAACACTGGAAAAACTGGGTCAGATCAACTTCTGGAAAATTTCCATGAAACCGGGCAAACCGCTGGCCTTTGGTACCTTAGGAGACTGCCTGTTTTTCGGCCTGCCGGGCAACCCGGTTTCTGTTATCGCCACCTTCTATCAGTTTGTCCAGCCCGCTCTAAAACGCATGCAGGGACAGAGCATTGTCCTGCCCTTAACGGTAAAAGCAAAAACCACTGAATTCTTAAAAAAACGTCCCGGTAGAACTGATTTTCAACGCGGTATTCTTGAGCAATCTGAAAGCGGTGAACTCACCGTTAAAAACGCCGGCACCCAGGCTTCTCACGTATTGACTGCTATGAGCCGGGCCAATTGCTTTATTGTGATCCCTGCAGAGAGCAGCAGTATTGAAGTGGGAGAAATGGTGGATGTGCAGCCGTTTGAGGGATTAGTTGATTAGCGTTAAGCGTTTTTGAGCAAAAGATTTTAAAATCTTTTGCTCTGGCTCTTAAGCTCTTTCTGAACGCTGAACACTCAGCGCTGAACGCTTTCTTTGCTCTAATTTCTCCTGATCCGTTTCAACCTCCCAGCCATGAATATGCTGTTTAATCAGGCTTGCCAATACGTTTATATGTGCTTCTGAATCATTTAATGCGGGGATATAATGATATTCTTTGCCGCCTGCATTGATAAATACATCACGATTTTCCACCGCAATTTCTTCCAGCGTTTCCAGGCAGTCAATAGCAAAACCGGGGCAAATAACATCAACGGACTGTGTGCCCTGTTGGGCTAATAGTTCCAGTGATGCGCTGGTATAAGGTTTAAGCCATTCGGCTTTGCCGAAGCGGGACTGGAAGGTGATTTGCCATTGCTGCTCATTTAAACCCAGTTTTTCAGCCAGTAATCGGGCGCTTTTATGACACTGGCAGAAATACGGATCACCTTTATCAAGACAGAATTTCGGCAGGCCATGAAAAGACATTATTAGTTTTTCTGCCTGCCCCCTGTTCTGCCAGTGCTCTTTAACCGAATCGGCCAGTGCCTGAATATAGGCCTCGTTATCATGGTACTGATTAATAAAGCGCAGTTCAGGAACCCAGCGCCATTGCTGCAGTTCGTTCGTTACGGTATCAAAAATTGAGGCCGTAGTCGTCCCTGAATATTGGGCATAGGTAGGAAAAACAAGAATTTTTCTGGCATTTTGACGAGTCAGTTGCTTTAAAGCGGACTTGATATCTGGTTTGCCGTAGCGCATAGCCAGTGCAAAGCAGATATCAGGATTATCTTTTTTAAAACAGGCTTCCAGCTGCTGTTTCTGTTGTTGGGCAATAGCGACCAGAGGTGACCCTGTATCAGTCCATATGACCTGATACAGAGGAACCAGCTTACGGGGACGAAAAGGTAAGATAAAAAATTTAAGAATGATCTGCCAGATGGGTTTAGGTATTTCTATAACCCGATGATCGGAAAGAAATTCTCTTAGGAAACGTCGTATTGAGGAGGCATCCGGTTTATCCGGTGAACCCAGATTAACCAGTAATACTCCTATTTTTTCAGCCTGCTCATGTTCGAACTGTTCAGCATGAAACTTCATCAGTAATTACTGTTTGGTTTCCTGCTCAGCCTGCTGCTGTTCTATATCCTTTCTAACCTGCTCCATATCCAGGCTCTGTGCCTGTTCCAGGATCTGTTCCAGCTGTGAACCCTGCAATGCACCCGGCTGAGAAAATAAAATAATCTGTTCCCGGAAAAGCATTAGAGTGGGAATAGATCGAATTTGAAATTCAGCCGCTAACTGCTGTTCTTCTTCGGTATTAACTTTTGCAAATACAATATCAGGATATTTTTCTGATAACTCTTCATAAACCGGAGCAAAACCTTTACAGGGCCCACACCAGGGCGCCCAGAAATCAACAATAACAATATCGTTATTGCTAATTAAATCATTAAAATTTTCAGCGGTTACTTCAACAGTCGCCATATTAGCTCCTAAAAAATATTAAATTAATACAGTGAATAAAGACTTTTTTTACTTGCCGCCCCCATGGCAGGGAGGAGAATCTGCCACCTGTCCATTCTTCTGTTCCCATTCAGCTTTGGTAAACGCATGGATAGATAAGGCATGTATCGGACCGGCCAGTTCTACTTCAAGTACTTTGTTAACTGCTCTATGACGCTTAATCAGCATCTGCTCAACAAACTCTTCAGAAACAATCTGAACTTTAAAATGCTTTTCTGAACCCGCAGGCACATTATGCATATGACTTTCATTTTCTACCAGTAAATAATCGGGAGAAAAAGCTTCTGACAGTTTTTTTTCAATAGTATTTTGAACGCTCATATGGTATATCACCTAACACTAATATTCAATACAATAAACTC
>JALVAL010000620.1 GCA_027011205.1 Gammaproteobacteria bacterium | reverse complement strand
GTCCCGAGTCAATGACCCCCCAGCTTTTTAGTCCTGATTCAGCATTTTGTTCACTAATGACGACACTGGAAGTAAATCCCGTAAGCGGCAGCAGACTGATACCTATAACAATAGAGGACTGTTTGAAGAATTTTGCAAATATCAAGGTTTCAATACCTTTGTTCTTTTTTTATCTATTCAGCCAATCGAAAATCCGTAACAGGAAGCAGGTATTCCTGTTACTAAGAGTGTAAAAATTAAATTAGTTAAGAAGCTACGTTTTTATGCATAAAAAAGGGCATAAAACATAGGCTCGCATATTTTACCGCTTAAGGCAAATATACAGGCCTGAGTTTTACACTCTTTAAGAGGAAGCCCTGACTTTACAGAGACTTACAACTTACTTTGCAGTTAAATCCAGCAGCATTTTGTTCATACGACTTACAAAGGTAGCTGGATCGTCCAGTTGGCCGCCTTCACTGAGTAAGGCCTGTTCAAACAGCAGTTTAGCCCAGTCATCAAAACGATCGCCTTGATCCTCTGTTTTAAGACGTTTAACCAGTGGATGTTCAGGGTTAAGTTCCAGTATGGGCTTATGTCCCATTACATCCTGTCCTGCCTGTTTTAACAGTCTTTCCAGATTAGCACTCATATCATGCTCACCGGTCACCAGGCAGGATGGAGAATCGGTCAGACGATGAGTAATTCTAACTTCTTTAACATCATCACCCAGAGAGCCTGCTACTTTTTCAATAAAATCCTTATATTCTTCCTGAACCTTTTCCTGTTCCTTCTTCTCTTCTTCATCTTCCAGATCACCCAGATCCAGCTCACCACGGGCAACAGATTGCAGAGGCTTACCATCATATTCTGGTAAAGAAGACATCAGGAACTCATCAACACGATCAGAGAGCAGTAGAACTTCCAGGCCCTTCTTACGGAACACTTCCAGATGAGGACTATGTTGTACTGCTGCAAAACTATCAGCAGTAATATAATATATTGTTTTCTGCCCCTCTTTCATGCGGCCAATATAATCATCCAGAGAGACTTCCTGTTCTTCCCGGTCATCATGGGTACTTGAAAAACGTAATAATTTGGCAATTTTTTCCCGATTGGCAAAGTCCTCTCCAGGACCTTCTTTCATAACCCGGCCGAATTCATTCCAGAAAGTCTTATAGTCCTCAGGCTGGTTATTGGCAATTTTCTGCAATAAACCCAATACTTTTTTTACTGAGCCGGAACGAATACTATCCAGCACTTTTGAATTTTGCAGAATTTCACGGGAAACATTTAAAGGCAGATCATTGGAATCAATAATGCCTTTAACAAAGCGCAGATAATTGGGCATCAGTTTTTCTGTTTCGTCCATAATAAAAACCCGACGAACGTATAACTTAATGCCATGCTGACGCTCACGATCCCATAAATCAAACGGTGCGCGCTTTGGAATAAACAATAAGGAAGTATATTCATACTTACCTTCTACCTGATTATGGGTATAAGCCAGCGGTTCTTCAAAGTCATGACCTACATGCTTATAAAATTCAGCGTATTCTTCTTCAGAAATATCATTTTTGGGACGGGTCCACAAAGCAGAGGCATTATTGACCTTTTCAAATTCAATTACCGCTTCCTTATCCTTGTCTTCATCCTTATCATCTTCTTCAGAAGGCATATCTTCCTTAAGCATTTCGATAGGAACCGTAATATGATCAGAATATTTGCGAATAATATTTCTTAAACGGAAACCGTCCAGTAAGTCTTCGTCGTCTTCTTTTAAATGCAGGGTGATTTCTGTACCCCGGTCAGGTTTTTCAACCGTTTCAATACTAAATTCACCATCTCCGGAAGATCCCCAGAGTACGCCCTGATCTGATGCAGCACCAGCACGACGAGTTTTTAAGGTAACCTTATCTGCAACAATAAATGAGGAATAAAAACCCACCCCGAACTGACCAATTGCATTGGCGTCTTTTTTCTGATCACCGGTTAATGATTCCAGAAACTGGCGGGTGCCGGATTTGGCAATAGTACCAATATTCTCAACCACTTCGTCGCGAGACATACCGATACCATTATCAGATATACTAATGGTTTTGGCTTCTTTATCAAAAGTTACTACAATTTTCAGGCTGGTATCACCTTCATACAGCTTACTTTCGCTAATGGCCTCAAAACGTAGTTTATCAATAGCATCGGAGGCATTGGAAATTAGCTCTCTTAAAAAAATCTCTTTATTACTATAAAGTGAGTGGATCATTAATTTAAGTAATTGATTCACTTCGGTTTGAAAGCCCAGTGTTTCCTTATGTGCTTCAACACTCATGTATTTTCCCCTTGGAGTTTTGTCTTGGATTTACTATGACGATTGCATAAATCGTAATTATTGCTAGAAAAAGTGGGGATAAGATTGCCAGTTTCAAGGGTAAAGATTAAATTTTTCTGTTAGTAATCGAATAGTTTTGCGGGATCGGTTATTATATCCTTAAATTTTATGCCCCTTTTAATACAAGGATTTAGTTATGCCTCTAATCACCGTCGAAACCACCCCTTACATGGATCAAAAACCCGGCACATCCGGTTTACGGAAAAAAGTCACACATTTTCAGCAGTCCCACTATCTGGAAAATTTCGTACAGGCTATATTTGACTCTATCGGGGATTATAAAGGCCAGACTCTGGTAGTAGGTGGTGATGGTCGGTTCTATAATATGGAAGCCATTCAAATTATCCTTAAAATTGCAGCAGCTAATGGATTTGGCAAGATTCTGGTGGGTCAGAATGGAATTTTATCCACGCCTGCCGCCTCTGTTGTAATACGAAAACATAAGGCTTTTGGCGGTATAATACTTTCAGCCAGCCATAACCCCGGTGGCCCGGATGAGGATTTTGGAATTAAATACAATACCGGTAATGGCGGCCCCGCACCGGAAAAAATAACTGACGCTATTTATGCCCGCAGTCAGCTTATTGAGCAGTACCAGACGCTTAAAGACAGTGCAGACATCGATCTGACTCGGCCCGGCAGCATGACACTAGAGGGTATGCAGATAGAAGTCATTGACCCCGTATCGGATTACGCTCTGTTAATGTCTGAGTTATTTGATTTTGAAGCCATTAAAAGCATGTTTTCCAGTGGTTTTAGTCTTTGCTACGATGCCATGCATGCTGTCACCGGACCCTATGCCCTGGAAATACTTGAAAATCAGCTGGGAGCAGCCGCAGGTTCCGTTATTAATGGTATTCCAAAGTTAGATTTCGGCGGTGGTCATCCGGATCCGAATCTGGTTCATGCCCATGAACTGGCAGAATTGATGTTTTCAGATAACGCCCCGGATTTTGGTGCCGCCTCAGATGGTGATGGAGATCGAAATATGATTGTTGGGAAAAATATTTTTGTTACTCCCAGTGACAGTCTGGCTATTATTACTGCGAATGCAGATAAAGTACCGGCGTATAAAGATAAAATTCTGGGTGTTGCCCGCTCCATGCCCACCAGTCAGGCTGCTGACAGGGTGGCTGAAAAACTGGCTCTGGAATGTTATGAAACCCCCACCGGATGGAAATTTTTCGGTAATCTTATGGATGCAGATAAAGTCACCCTGTGCGGGGAAGAAAGTTTTGGTACCGGTTCCAGTCATATCCGTGAAAAGGACGGTCTCTGGGCAGTTTTATTCTGGCTTAACATTCTGGCTGCAAGAAAACAGTCTGTACAGCAAATTGTACAGCAGCACTGGCATGAATATGGTCGTAATTATTATTCTCGACATGATTATGAAACGGTGGATTCAGTTGCGGCTAATCAGCTAATGGAGCTATTACGCAAAAAAGTAACGACTCTTACAGGGACTCAGATGGGCTCATTAACCGTCAGTTATAGTGATGATTTCTGCTATACCGATCCCGTTGATCAAAGTGTCAGTGAACATCAGGGCATTCGTATCGGCTTTACCGATGGTTCCCGTATGGTGTTCAGGCTTTCTGGAACCGGCACTTCCGGTGCCACCATTCGTATCTATTATGAATATTATGAAACTGACTCGGATAAAATGTCTCAGGATACTCAGCACGCCCTGCAGGAGATTATCCAACTGTCTCTTGAAGTCAGCCAGCTTAAAGAACTGACCGGGCGAACCGAAGCTACCGTTATTACTTAACAGACACAACGGCTTATATTATGTTTACAGGTATTGTGCAGGGCACTGCCCGGCTGATTGATATTATTGAAAAAAAAAACTTTCGGACTCATATTATTGAGCTGGATGAGTCCCTTGTCCACGGCATAACGACAGGCGCTTCTGTGGCCCATAATGGCTGCTGTCTGACAGTAACCGCTATTGATGGCAATAAACTGGCTTTTGATCTGATGCAGGAAACATTGCAGGTCACCAATCTGGGTGAGCTACAGATTGGTGATCAGGTCAATATTGAACGCGCTGCCCGCTTTGGTGATGAAATAGGCGGGCATCAGATGTCCGGCCATATTTTATTTACCGCTAATGTCCATGAAGTGATTCTTAGTGATAATAACTGCCGGATCTGGTTTAGCATTCCAGAGCAATACCAGCGTTTTATTTTTAGCAAAGGTTATATTGGTATTGATGGTATCAGCCTGACCATAGGTGAGGTTAACAACAGCCGGTTTAATGTCAATTTAATCCCGGAAACCTTATCACGAACTAATATTGACAGCCGTAAACCCGGTGACCGTATCAATATAGAAATTGATCCACAGACTCAGGCTATAGTGGAAACCGTTGAACGGATTATGGCGACAAAATAATAATCTATCTGCAAGATTATTATCTGAGCAACATTTTGCCCTCCCCCCCTTTTTATGAGCAATTTATTGCTCATCTAATTTTAGGTGTTTAAACTTAATTATTTAATAAAAAAACTATCTTGTTGATTTATCAATATTATTTAATTCTGGCATAAGTATTGCTTTTATCAAAGAGTACGCAGAATAATCTGCATACTC
>JALVAL010000619.1 GCA_027011205.1 Gammaproteobacteria bacterium | reverse complement strand
CATTTAATATAAACAGTTATTGTTATATTTTTATAGGAGAAATTCTTATGATGCAGCATAGATTGTCAACTATTGATCCCATTTCTATGAATGAAGTCAATAACTTAGAAGGGAAGCCTTACCTTGTAGTCGGTTCTCACTACAACGATTTAACCATTTATTTTGAAAATGAACAAAATCGCCAACTGTATGAGGATATTCCTGTTGAATGTCCCGGCAATGATTTTAGTCATGATATTGGCAATAATGTCGATGAAGGCATCGATCAGGGTTAGGTTTGAATATGCCTGAAAACATTCAAGCCACAAAAGAACAATTGTTGGATTTCTTCGCCAATAACCCGCTTTGGTCTTTGCAGGAAAATAAACTTCATAGAGAATTTGTGTTTAATGATTTTGTAATGGCTTTTGGATTTATGTCACAAATTGCCCTGATTGCAGAACGCTGCAACCATCATCCCGAATGGTCAAACATTTATAAAAAGGTGGCTGTAAATCTGACAACTCACGAGACAGGCGGCATCAGTGACAAAGACTTTATCCTGGCAAAAGAAATGGACAAAATAGCAGCTAAAATTTGTAATTAATATCTGCCAATACAAATTTTTCATAACACAGCAGCAGGAGTAATCATTATGTATCGTCGATTATTTTTTCTCTTTCCAGACACTAAAGATGCCAAAGAAGCAGTCCACAATCTTATTAAAGAAGATATCAGTATCAAGCAGATACATGCATTAGCTAAGCCCGGCGTTAACTTAGACGGATTACCTGCTCCAGCACCAAATCAACGCCGCGATATGCATACAAAAATAGAGAATACACTGTGGAATCTCAATCTAGGCACTTTTTTTACTGCCCTGATCATTCTTACTCTGTCATTTATTTCTGCTAATTATTATCTTTCTGCCGCATCACTGGTGGTGATGACTACTACTTATTGGACTGGATATTATTATTTAACTAAACCCACGATTCACTTAAGTGGATTTCATGCTGCTTTTGAACATAATGAGATTTTATTAATGATTGATGTACCCAAAAATCAGGTGGCTAAAATAGAACAAATTTTACACAATAAAAGCCCCTCTGCCCTGGAAGAAGGCATTTCATGGACACCTTCTGATTTAACCATGAATGTTTAGTCAATGCATTTAGTATTCAAGAAGATGTGTAACTACTTAGTGTCCATTCGGAAATTGCCTTCCTGGCAATTTACCGGAACATAAAAGAAAAAATGTGATTTTTCTTTTACTCCATTTTCAACGACTTACCGTCGTCAAAAATAAGCAGCACGTCCCTGTACCGCAAGTGTGCATCAATAAACGGATGCACACTACTTAGTGTATTCATCTTTTACCCAGCCCTTTTGTTAAGAGAGTGCGTTATTTTCGCACTCTACTCTCAGGGGTACCTGGGAATAGCCACATATTTGTATATGCTCACATTCTCCGTGCACCTCTTTGAGGTAGCGAAGCTAATATGCCCTGAACTGTGGCAAAATCCAAACACGCTGAATAGTTTCGAAGATGTAACCATAATACAGCAATTCAGGGTCAGTAAATTTAGGGTCTGAGTCATAGCTAAATATAAATTATGCAGAACAGCTTTTAGCCTGTGATTTCATGTCAACTCCCACAACAAAAAAATGTCAGCCTAGGATCGATACTGATAATTTATGGATGAACCTGAGGCCAGAATACAATATGCAGCTTTATGAAAATTACTATCTACCTGTCAAAAATAGTAATGTCCATTTAAATGACCTCACTCTTTGACAAAAAATGATCAATTCGGTTCTTTATTCTGGAGACAATGAAAATCAACCACAAATAATTAGCCCAGCTTATCATCCGCTACATAATACTTCGGATCTTCAATAACATTCACTTCACATAACTTACCGGCTTTGGTCAGTAATTTTCGGCACTCTGGACTGAGGTGACGTAAATGCAGACGTTTATCAGCGCTTAAATAACGATCTGCTAGAGTATCAATGGCTTCAATGGCAGAATGATCAGACACCCGTGAATATTTAAACTCAACAACGACATCATCCGGGTCATTTTTAGGATCGAATAATTCCTGAAAATTATGTACTGAGCCAAAAAATAACGGCCCATGCAACTCATAAACCTTAGAATCTTCATTATCACGAGTAATATTCACTGTAATGTGTTTGGCATGGTTCCAGGCAAAGACCAGTGCCGCAATAATCACCCCGATAACCACAGCAATAGCCAGATTATCCGTAATAACCGTAATGGCCGATACCGAAATTAAAATAAACGCATCACTTTTAGGGATCCTGCCCAGGATCCGGAAACTGGACCATTCAAAGGTGCCAATTACCACCATAAACATAACTCCAACCAGTGCCGCAAGCGGGATCTGGGAAATCAGCTCGGAGCTAAACATAATAAAACTTAATAAAAACAGGGCTGCAAAAATACCGGACAGACGGCCTCGACCACCGGAGTTTACATTAATCATAGACTGACCAATCATGGCACAACCGCCCATACCGCCAAACAGGCCGCAGGTTACATTGGCCACACCCTGCCCTACACATTCCCGGTTGCCCTGTCCCCGAGTTCCGGTCATTTCATCAATTACTGTCAGAGTCAGCAGAGATTCAGTTAAACCAATGGCAGCAAAAGCCAGCGAATAGGGAAAAATAATAATCAGGGTATCCATAAAATCACTCAGTGAACCCATGGCTATCATCGGGATATGAAACTCGGGAAAGCCCCCGGCAATAGAAGCAATATCACCCACCGTTCGCGCAGGCAGGCCAAAAACAATAACCAGTGCTGATACTACCAGTATCCCCGCCAGAGGTGCTGGAATGGCTTTAGTATATTTTGGGAGAAGGTATATTACCGCCATGGTTAAGGCAATCAGCCCGAGCATAGTCCAGAGCATAATGCCGTCCATCCAGACCATAGCGGAAGTTTCGGGATCAGGTATTTTAAACTGACCAATTTGCGCCAGAAAAATAACAATGGCCAGGCCATTAACAAAACCCAGCATTACGGGGTGAGGAACCAGACGAATAAATTTACCCAGATGCAGTACACCGAATAGAATTTGTATCAGCCCCATCAGCACCACTGCAGCAAACAGGTATTCCACCCCATGAATAACCACCAGTCCGGTCATAATAACCGCCAGTGCACCGGTTGCCCCGGAAATCATTCCTGGACGACCACCCAGTGTCGCCGTAATAAGACCGACAATGAATGCCGCATACAAACCCACCAACGGGTCTACCTGAGCGACAAAAGCAAATGCAATAGCCTCTGGAACCAGTGCCAGAGCAACTGTCAGGCCGGATAAAATTTCAGTTTTAATATTGCAGGGCTGGTCTTTGGGGCATAGATCAATCATAAATATTCCAGGCGGGAAATCACTAAAAACAAACATAACTATTCAGCAACCTGAAAATCTGTAACAGGGACTGGATAATTACAAAAATTGTATTATTTCAACCTGAAATAATCAGCCGATATCTAACGCAATTAAGCATAGATACTGATTCAGAGCAGGTTTAAAAGGGGGCAAATTATACAGGGATTCAGACTTTTTTACCAGATAATTGCATTTGTACCAGCCTGACCCAGTAACTGGCACCAATGGGCAGGGTTTCATCATTAAAATTGTAATAAGGATTGTGTAAAGACGCGCTCTGACCATTACCAATAGAGACATAACAGCCTCTGGACTCATTCAGTAAAAAGGAAAAATCCTCTGATCCCATACTGGGTGGATTATCGCAGACAATATTACCGACACCGACTACTTCCTGTGCGGCCAGAGTTGCAAATTCAGTTTCATCTTCATTATTTATGGTTGAGGGATAACGTTTCTGATAGTCAATATCTACCGTTGCGCCATAAGCCAGGCAGATGGATTCAATGATCTGTTTTAAATGAACAATGATCTTGTCCTGTACCTCACTACGAAAGGTTCGTACGGTACCGGACAAATGAACCGTTTCAGGGATCACATTATAACTGTCACCAGCATGAATTCTGGTGACTGAAACCACGACCGAATCCATAGGATTAATCTGACGACTGCTGATATTCTGCAGAGCCTGAATCACATGGGCAGAAATAACAATAGGATCAATGGTATTATGCGGTGCTGCAGCATGTCCGCCTTTGCCTTTTATAATAATATCAAAAACATCATACGCTGCCATTACCGGACCGCTGCGAATAGCAAATTTTCCTACCGGCAGTCCAGGCCAGTTGTGCATACCATATACGGCATCAATAGCATATTTCTGGAACAAACCCTCTTGCACCAGCTTTCTGCCGCCGCCTTCATTTTCTTCTGCCGGTTGAAAGATAAAATAAACGGTGCCATTAAAATCCTGATGTTTTGACAGATACTGGGCTGCGGCCAGTAACATTGCGGTATGCCCGTCATGGCCACAGGCATGCATCACACCCTGATGAGTGGAGCTATAGCTTACGCCGGTCTGTTCTGCTATAGGCAGGGCATCTAGATCTGCTCTCAGGGCAATACTTTTATTTCCCTGACCTGCAGTCAAAGAACCAATAACACCAGTGCCCGCCATTCTGGGATGTACCGTAACACCAAACTCAGTGAGTTTCTGTTCAACAAACTGGGCTGTTTTTGCTTCACCAAATGCAATTTCAGGAATAGAATGAAGGTATTGACGCCATTGTCTTGCCTGTTCAAGGTTATCAACAATTTCTTTAATTAAGGGCATATTTAGCTCTCTCGATTTTTGGTGATGGTTGCGTTGCTGTCTCAGGGCTAAACCTGAATAACTCAGTTGAACAGTTACTGATTTTGTCGCAGTTTTACCTGAAACAGAATTTTTACCTTTTGCATACTCTCAGGCTCCAGTGACTTTAAATCCAGCACTACAGACTCCTCCTGCTGTTGCGTATCAGCAAATAAAATATTTATTTGCTGTTGTTCCTGATATTGCACAGTCTTTATATCTGACCATTTTATCTGCTGATTAAAAT
>JALVAL010000618.1 GCA_027011205.1 Gammaproteobacteria bacterium | reverse complement strand
ATTATTCTCTGTCCAGCGGTCCGTCCAGCCGGGAAATAGTCCCCCTGGCTCTGGTGGACAATGGTTTGCGCTGGCATATCCGGGCTTTTGATCGCAAACAGTCCCGTTTTGGAGATTTTGTCATTAACCGGATCACAGCCCCGGAAATTACCAATACTGGCATAAAGGAACATGAAACCAGAGCCAATGATAATCAATGGAACCGGATTGTAGAGCTGGAAATTGTTCCCCATCCCTCTCTGAAACATCCGCAGACCATTGCTCTGGATTATGCCATGGAGGACGGGGAAAAAAATCCGCATCTGCAGATCAATATACGCGCAGCCATTGCCGGTTATTTATTACGCTTATGGAATATTGACTGTTCTGCCGAACACTCACTCAAGGGTGATGAATATCATTTATGGCTAAAAAATTATCCGGCTCTGTATGGGGTAGAAAATCTGGTCATTGCTCCGGGCTATAAAGTTCCGACTCAGAATTAGAAATAGTTATAAGTTATAAGTTATAAGTCATAAATAGTCAGAACGATAACATAACACCCCCGATACCTTTTACTTTACTTTTTCATTTAACGGCATACCGGCCATTTTAATGCCTTCCCAGCCGCTATTGATAAAATTACGAATATTCTGGTGGTTAGCGGCATCAGGGTTCATTAATACATCTTCCCGGTAATAAGCACCAAAACAGGCCAGAGTTTCCTGTTCTGAAAGATCATGTAATTGTGCGAAGGCAAAGAGTTTGCAGGAGCCATTGTTTTCACCGGCTTCATTGTAAGTAGTGCCATTGATAAACGAAGTGGGTGAGAAAGTATAGTTTTCATCAATCACAGACATAGTGTCATTAAATTCTATACTTTCCGGAGTGGTTCTTAGTTGTTCTATAAAGCTTTCTATACTCATATAGCTCTCTTTTGTGTAATTCTATTTTGTGGGTAAAGTTCCTCCTCCTAAGCTCAGGAGGAACGATCCGATTTATATTTCTTCCATAAAATCCAGCATGGCCTGATGGCGGATGGTTTTTCTATGACTGGCCCAGAGCTGTTTAAGTTTTTCCTGATCGCAGATCTTTCTGTCCACCAGCATACGGGTGTTTAACTCGCCTCTGGGCTGAGTAACCGGGCATTTGCTGAACACGAACTGATTGCTGATAATATCCATAAACGGGCCGGATTTGCTGGTGGGCATAATAAAAATTAACTGCAGACCCAGGGTACTGGTTAAATAGTCTATGACTTCTCTGGAGCGGGTTTCATCCATTTTTGAAAAAGCTTCATCGACCATAACCATACGCAGGTGGCTGTCACCTTCATTAAAGCGGAAGGCTGAGGTTATGGCAGCCGAACGAATGATATAAGCCGGTGTTTCCAGCTGGCCGCCAGAACCGGTACCGTACTGGCTTAAGGCGATAGGCTGTTTGCCTTCCGGTTCCTTGTAAATTTCATAGTTGCGAT
The DNA here is from genome assembly GCA_027011205.1 of Gammaproteobacteria bacterium. Classification (GTDB taxonomy): domain Bacteria; phylum Pseudomonadota; class Gammaproteobacteria; order GRL18; family GRL18; genus JANELJ01. The sequence continues at coordinate 14,428 of JALVAL010000618.1, read as the reverse complement.
AATTTCTGTAGTCACTGATACGCTCCAGTTCTCTGGCGGCTTTCTGTTCATCATCATCAAGCAGCATCACCATTAATTTATCACGTATAATCTGTGCATTTTCAGACAATGGTGCATTAAATAAGGTGGTGCCGTCACCCAGATCAGGCTGATTAATGACTTCCTTAAAAAAACGATGATATTCCTTAAATTCCGGCACCCAGTTACAGGCAAAACGAAAACGCTCCCGGTCGGTACCAAAGCGGTGGTGCTCCAGTTCCTTATTTAAATCATCCAGAATACGTTTGCCATCATTGATAGCCTGATAAATAGAGTGGCACAGATTGGTCACAAAAGCGGTATTAAAATCTTCTTTTAAACTGCTCAGTTTTTCCTGTTTTTCTGCCAGCACATTATTTTTTAAACGGTTTTTTATATTATCAACCTGAGCCAGAAGATGGTGGATCTGTTTAAAATAATCCGGATTATTACGCTCATAAGCATGGTGCGTGGGTTCTATGGCATCATAGGATTTACAGTACTGATTGTGCTCCATAATACTTTTTTCGATATCCATAATACCATCGGATAATGCACTTTCGAGATTCTCCAGTTCGAGTATAAAGTCCATCTCGCTGCCCGCCTGCATGGCTCGCTCATCTTCACGATTTAATATCTCATCCAGTAAAAATTCGGTATCAATTCGGGTAATATTCTGGACTGACTGTTCTTTTTGATCCAGAGTCTGCTGCAGGGTCTCCTGCTCATTATCCAGTTTTTTCACCTGCTCTAACTGTTTTTCCAGTTCAACCTGCAGGCCACCCAGTTCTTTGGTCAGTGTTTCGATCTGCTGTGTCAGTTGATTATATTCCTGCTGGCGTATTTTCAGTTCTTCTTCCAGTGATTCATAAGAACTGAGATCCAGTTCGGAGAGGGCTTTTTCTGCCTGTTTTAAGCGCCGGTGCTGATCCAGCATGGTGGTAATAATACTGACATAATTCAGAGTTGTTATCGCATCGATATAAGTAAAGGTTTCTTTATTCTGGCGCAAAATACGATGTAGTTTGCCAGCCTCTTCCTCCTGTTGTGCCAGTTCTTGCTGTTTGGCTTTTAAGGCACGCTCTCTGGCACCCTGACCAAATACCAGTTCAGAATCCGGCAGATCGCAACGCCACATACTATAACTGCCGGATGCCAGACCTTCAGTAGTTATGCCTCTGGGCGTCATACGCAGGGTTTCAGCATCCGGTACCAGCATGACATTGCCATAGGAGGCTTTAAAATAATATTCGGCGGTTTTATGTTCAAAGCGCAGAATTTCCACCATTGAGTCTGTTTTAACAGATAACCGCTGCATATCTGCCCTGGCGCGACTGCCCTGTATAACCCTGGCTTTATTACGATTGCCTCCGGGCAGAGTGCGCACAATTTTTATGGCCTCTGCCTCATAATCTTCTTCTACCAGAATAGCAAAGCGGGCGCCGCCCAGATAACCCTCAATGGCCATTTGCCACGTTGGTTCCAGTACTTCTATATAATCGCATAAGACCCTGGGATCTGCCTGCGGACATTGTTGTTTAATCGCATTAAGGGCACTTTGAACATAATAAGGGTAGCTAATTTTATGTTCATGCAGAGCATCAATTTCCTGCTGTTTGTATTGTATTTTTTGCTGATATTGCTGTAACTGCTGATCCTGACGATGGATCAACTGCTGTAATTGATCGCGCAAACTGCCGCCAATAGCCAGTTCACTACTATGCAATAAGGTATACAGTTTATTGTGTTCCTGCTCCGCTTCCAGAGCATTATCCAGATGCTCTTCCAGCGGGGAAATATCTATCCAGTCATTTCCCAGTAGACTGTGTAAATCAATATCTGATTTTTCTTTTAAGGCAACTACTCTGCGAATTTGTGCCTGTAATTCCCTATTATCAAAGCCGTTAATATCGATGCCTGGACTGCTTTGTTTTAAAGCTTCAAAAAGCTGTTTACTATGGTCGGTATTTTTCTGCAGTTTAAACTGCTGTTCCAGCAAGGGTCTGCTCTGGTCAGCAATAGCCTGATTGTATTGACTAATAGCAGCCGTTAGTTCGTCTTTATTTTTTAAGGCCTTAATACCCTGCCGTTGTGCTTCAAGCTGGACAATTTCCTGATGTGCCTGTTTAGAGCGGTCTCTGCTAATAAGTATTTTTTTATCATGCTCAGCAATATCCTGTATCAGGTTCTGCTGTTGTTTTTTAGCCTGCAAATATAATTTCTGATTGACCAGAGTCTGACGCTTTGCCTCGGTATAATAACTGACCGTCCAGTCTGTCCAGTTACTGATATACTGCCGGCAGAAATCACTGGTTTGATCCAGAGTTTCTATAGAGTGAATAATAAGCCGGGCATCCTCTTCCATGCCATGAATGGTTTTCATGGCGTCGGATATATCACGTATCGCATCGCCCATGTCTTTGCGTTCAAGAATTTCCTGTGCCACAAAATCATTAATACTTTTAACCGGCTTGTAGGCCATAAAAGAGGAAAAGGTTTTGGCGGCATGCATGGCTTCACGATCCGAGACAGCATCTTTTTTACCTTTTAAGGCCGCATACAAACGCCTTAAATAGGGTCGCTTTTTGCCATACCGTTCAACAACCCTGGCACCATATTGTCGTTTTAGACTATGGAATATATCGGTTATGGGAATAATGTGCTGCTGCTCAATAAAATCATCCTGGGACAGGCTCTCTCCCTGCAAAATAAAAAAACTCAGTTCGTCCAGACGCGCCTGTTTGATCACGCCTGAATGATCCAGATGCGCCCGTATTCCCATAACAGCAGTAAAGGGTTCTGCTGTTTCGCCCTGAGTGGGGTGAAATACCGCAATCAGATAGCCATCGGTATCTCTGGGACGGGCAAAGCTGCCGTCATCACAGCCCAGCACATATGATGCCAGGGTACGCACCTGTTTGCCGCGACGACCGCGCTGGGTGGTTTCATCCTGTCCGGGATTATAGTTGTAGAGGTTTTCATGTGCCGCCGTCATAATGGTTTGAATACCATCGGCAGCGGTCGTTTTACCCGAACCATTACCACCGGAAAACAGATTGACCGGGCCGAATTCAAAATCCAGTAAGGGGATGTTACCCCAGTTAATAAAGATGACTTTTTTTATAAACATTTGTCAACTTTGACTCTTGTCAGAACGGTTATCAGTGTTATCAGCAGTATTATTGTCTGCGCTCTTATTTACACTGTTATTTATACTGTTATGTGCACTCGTATTTGCCAGAACGGCCAGAGCTTCTTCACTGATAAAGTTGTTAATAGTGGGACGAATTTTTATCCAGCTGTCTTCATGCTCATCATTTTCATCCATTTTAAAATGGATCAGGCGTAATTGTTTAAGCCGTATTAACAGACGATTGCGTTCTGTTAAGGTTTCCGGCAGACTGCGATTAAGCAAATTATGCATCCCCAGACTCAGGGCTTCCATTGACAGCATAACGCAGCCATTTTCATCTATCTGTCCTTCTCTGAGCGATTTTTCATATTCAGCACGCAGTACCAGTATCACGGCCACATCCTGTTGCGACAGGCGTTGTCTGAAACCGCTGTGAAAAGGCTGATCCACTTCATCGGGCAGGCCGGGCACCTGCGCACCGGGCGGGTATATGCGTACAAAATGAAACCGGTCATCATGTAAAATACGAATACCGATCATTTGCAGATAATCTTCCACCCAGTCTTTTAATTGTAAAAACCGATCATAAAGCTGTTCTTCCACCTGACTCTCATCCCGGCATAGTACCCCATAATCCAGCAGACGAATTAACAGTTCTGAAAATTCTTCCTGAGTATAATTCTTTTTTTCTAATTGTTCGGCAAATAAGTCACTGATCATTGTTCATCTTTTTTTATTAATGCAATTGAAAATTCATCAAATTGTTTAAAGTAGGTGTTTTTTGTGGTTCTTTTTAACGGTTTTATTAAAAAGGTATAGTCGGAACTGCTCTGATTAACTGCCCCCAGTTCAATGGCGTGCGCCATAGCCAGTAGATCATCGGCATTATTAACGGTTAGTTCAGAAGTGTGGATCAGTTTTCGACTGTGCATACTTTTAAGGATATAGTGTTTTAAATCCTCATTACGGATAGAAAATGCCTGCTCCAGCATCTGCGCTATCATTAATTCCTGCAATGCCTGTTCATCCAGCGGTTCTTCCTCAGCAATAAGAGTATCTACGCTGCGTTTCTGTTTGCGTTCGCTGACAACCACCTGCTGCGGATCCACCAGCCTCAGATTCATGGGTGACATAATTTCAGCCGTCTGCTGCAGACGTTCCTGGGCATCAACCGAATTATCATTTTTAAGCACATCACAAACTGCCAGAATATTGCTCTGGTTCTGAGTACCCAGATAGGCAATCTGACGAATAATAATATCCGCCCGTTTGGTAAAATTTTGCAGGGCTTTACGCAGTGCCGGCAGCATAGTATCCGATGCTTTACGCATACGCAGTTCAATGGTGTCCAGTATCAGCCATAATACTGACTGCTCTGCCGACTGGATAAGCTCCGGTGCCAGTTGTCTTAAGCGTTGTTCGGCCTGTTTTTTAAAGTCTTTGCGTTTGCGGCGTATTTTAGCAATGCTCTGCTCTATCTGATCCCGATGTTTTTCCACACTATCCGCTGACAGACGAATGGACAGATCCGGCTGGAAGCGCTTTTCCATAAAATCAAAAAAATGCTCAGATGCCTGCTGTACCATAACCTGTGATTCAACTTGTTTAACCAGTTCCCGTTTAGAGTCTTCCAGTTCTGCAATAACATCTGTAAAGTCGGTAATAATACGTTCTGAATATTCATAGGCATCAAGCAGATCATGAGCCTCACCCCGATTTAAAAAGGCATCCAGGGCATTTAAGGTATTGCGGGTATTGCGATGTCGGGTTCGTACCCGGGTGCTGCTGGCTTCCACCAGCGGCTGGGTAAACAGACGCCCCATGCGGCTGAACGGATAGGTTGACTGAAAAGTGACCTGATCCACCTGTTTTTCTATCCAGCCGTTTTCTATCAACAGGTTAAGCGTCCAGCCCGCCTGTTCACGGACATTTTTAAAACGCAGCGTTGATACTTCATCTTCCACAGGATCATCACTGTCTATATCTATTAATGGTGTACGAGCCAGCGCTTCTTCAAAGATTTCTATGATCTGTTCCCGACGCAGAGATTCACCATAATCGGCATTGGCACTGTACAGACGTTCATATAATAGACGTAGACATTCCACCACCTGTTCACGGTATTTACTGGTCAGAGGCTTGAAAAATTGCTGGCGCTGGCTGGAAAAAAACATGGATTAAACAGGAAATTGTTTTATAATAGAGGCGCGATTGTAACAGAATTAGCTCAGCAGAGAAACAGGCATTTGTTTATCATTAACTACTGATTTAATTCTAAAAAAACACTATCCATGTGTTATAGGGGGAGTTCAAATGAGCACTAAAACCTTACTATCCATTATCCTGCTATGTCTGGCTTTTTCAATATCCAGCAGTCAGGCACATCCTAATCATATGAGTTTTGAAAATGTCCAGCATGAGACTCGGGCAGATCAGTCCACAACGCTGATTAATAATGATAAAATTCTATATGACACCCAGGAGCAGCAGCACAAACATAATGATGCGCGGCCCTGTAAAGAGCAGCACTATCAAGCCGAACCCTGCAAAAATAAAAATAGCGGGCAATAATAAAACCGGCTTTAGCAGCCTCTGCCACAAAATGTGCCGCCTGAGCAGACCAGTCGGCGTTTTCACCGCAGCTGGTATAGTTTTTTTTACTGCCAGTGATTTAACATTTTTATAGGCATCATAAAATTCAATACTGGTATGGTATTAGTTATCTGCTGGTCATACATTGCCTGCATACCATCAACAATAATCGTAATTATTCAGCGTAATTCGTAACTATTCAGTATAATTTGAACTTCGTAATAGTATCTGCCTGCAGTGCCTGTGTTTACGGGGTTTATGGAGGCCGGATGCCGAGATAAAGCGACCCAGGGATGTGCTTGAGCGTCCCCGGAACTACAGGCGCTGCAGGTAGATACGGTAGTTTATGCTGAGTAATTACTTAACTTTTATATTTAAAATTGGCTTATACTTGTAGTTATAAATAACTAAATTCATTAATTAAGGGTTCCCTATGTGTCTCGGCATACCCATGAAAATCATTGAAATTAATCAGTTTATGGCACGCTGCGAGGCAAAGGGTATTGAACGTGACGTGAGTCTGTTTATGTTACAGGATGAAACTGTCACCAGCGGTGATTATGTGGTTGTACATGTGGGTTATGCCATACAGAAAGTCTCTGCAGCCGAAGCCATGACTGCCTGGGAAATTTATGATGAAATACTGGCCCTTGCTGATCAGGCTCAACAGGGTGAGCAGGACAATGCATGAGCTATCCGTCTGTCAGAGTATTGTCCAACAGCTTGAACAGCTTGCCCAGGACAACCATGCCCGGTCTATCAGCCGGGTCATAGTGGATATTGGCCCCTTGTCCGGAGTGGAAGCCTCCTTACTGGAACGGGCATTTCCACTGGCCAGCAGCGGTACAATGGCTGAGCATGCCGAACTGGTCACCCGAATTTTACCCATTCGGGTCCGCTGCAATGTTTGCGGCAATGAAAATGAAACGCCTGCTAATAAACTGCTTTGTTCTGCCTGCGGCAGCTGGCAGACAACCTTAATCAGCGGTGATGAGATGTTATTACGATCGGTAGAACTGGAAAAGGACGAAAATTATGTGTGATACCTGCGGATGCAATATAACAGATGCCAATCATCATCTTGTGGAACAGGGTGGTAAACACTCACACACCTCTAATGGTGATGAGGCTATTGAAGTCCTGCAGAACCTGCTCCATGAAAATAATCATCGTGCCGCCCATAATCGGGAGCATTTTGACCGTCATCAGGTTCTGGCCATTAACCTTATGTCATCGCCCGGCTCTGGTAAAACAGCCTTGCTGGAAGCCACTATTGATGCCTTAAATGCCTTACCTGAAACACAGCAATTATCCATTGCCGTGATAGAAGGCGATCTGGAAACCGAAAACGATGCACAGCGCATACGGGATAAAAATATCCCTGCCATTCAAATCACTACTGGCAGTGCCTGCCATCTGGATGCCTATATGATCCATGATGCCTTACATGAACTGAAACTGGATGGACTGGATATCGTCTTTATTGAAAATGTCGGCAATCTGGTCTGCCCTGCCAGTTTTGATCTGGGCCATCACCTGAATGTTACCCTGCTTTCTGTCACCGAGGGCGATGACAAACCCTCCAAATACCCGGTTATGTTTCGTGCCTCTGATCTCAACTTAATCAGCAAGGCTGATTTACTGGCGGTACTGGATGATTTTCAGGTCAGTAAAGCCGAACAGAATATCCGCAACCTGGCTAATCCGGCTCCTGTTCTGGAAATTTCTGCGCGTGATTCTTATAACAAAAACGGCATGGAACAATGGATTAGCTGGCTCAGAACACAGCTTGATCAGTATCATGAACAGCTGAGCCGACATCAGACCCTGCTGCCCAAAATACAACATCAGGCCCATCAGCATGAGGCAGCACATTCACACTCTCATGAGTCTGCCTGAAGTCCATGCCCGATAACGTACTCAGTTCCAGTACTGATGCAAAAACCTGCTTACAGCGGGTCAACACCTTAATGGCAAGCCCTGCTGCAAAGGCTCTTCTGGATCCTGACTCTAAAAAAGGTTCCCGTCGTTTTAAAATTATGAATGTCTGCGGCGGTCATGAACGCTCTATCTCCATGTCCGGTATACGCAATGCCCTGCATCCTTCCATTGAGCTGATCCCCGGTCCCGGCTGTCCGGTGTGTATTTGTCCTGAAGAGGATATTTATCAGGCCATTCAACTGGCTCTTAATGAAGATATTATTTTGCTGGCCTTTGGCGATATGCTGAGAGTTCCGGTCAATACCTCAAAAAAAACTATTCGCACCTTACAGCAGGCTCATGCCGCAGGAGCCGATATACGCGCCATAGCCTCCCCTCTGGAGGCCCGGCAGATTGCCCTGCAGAATCCGCATCGAGCGGTGGTTTTTTTTGTTGCCGGATTTGAAACCACTACCGCTCCCGTGGCGGGCCTGATCGCAGAATTCATTCCGGATAATTTATCATTTTTACTTGCTGCCCGTTTAACCTGGCCTGCTGTGGCGATGCTGCTGGAATCCGACATACCAGGTTTTGATGCCCTGATAGCACCCGGTCATGTGGCCACAATCATGGGCGGTAATGAATGGCAGTTTGCCATTAATCAATTCCAGATCCCCACGGCTATTGCGGGTTTTACCCCGGAAAGTCTGTTAACCGCTTTTTACTCCGTACTTCGTCAGCAACTGGAGCAGCGTTTATTTCTGGATAACTGTTATCCTCAACTGGTGACGCAGCAGGGTAATATTTCGGCTCAGGCTCAACTTAAGCAAACCATGAACATTGTGGATGCTAACTGGCGTGGTATTGGCATTATTCCGCAATCCGGTTTTGCCTTAAAAGCTGCTTATGATCAGCACAATGCCCGCTTACTCTTTGATGACTATGAACAGCAGGCACGCCGCCACAGGGGGGCAATGCCTGCTGGCTGTGACTGTGCCAAAGTAGTGCTGGGCAAGCTTTATCCCTATGAGTGTAAACTTTACGGCCGTACCTGCAAGCCTGATGAGCCGGTTGGCCCGTGTATGGTATCAGATGAAGGAGCCTGCCGGATCTGGTGGGTTCATGGAGCACCCCGCAATAAAACTAAGGCATAAACTGTATGACTCCTTTTTTAACTACAGTTCAGCTCTCCATAAGCGGTCAGGTACAGGGGGTAGGCTTTCGCCCCTTTATCTACCGCCTGGCTCAGCACTTTAATTTAACTGGCTGGGTAAAAAACTGTTCCGGTGAAGTCCTTATTACGGCTCAGGGTAAAACGGAAGATCTGCTACAGTTTCAAAAGGCCATTTTAACTCAGCATCCGCCTCTGGCAATGCCTGAGATAGATTCTGTCACCCCGATAAAACACCAGAACCTGAGCCGGTTTATTATTCACAGCAGTACTCAGAGTGAACAGGCACAGCGCCATATTCCGGCAGACTATTTTAGCTGTCCAGACTGCCTTAAAGAACTGACTGATCCCGGTCAACGACGTTATCGTTACCCTTTTATTAACTGCACCCAGTGCGGTCCCCGTTATACTATTATTAAGGATCTGCCTTATGATCGTCCCAATACCAGTATGCGGGATTTTCCTCTCTGTCCAGCCTGTCATCAGGAATACAGCAACCCTCTGGACAGACGTTTTCATGCCCAGCCTCTGGCCTGCAGTGACTGCGGCCCCGAACTCAGTCTCTATCCAGGAGCCATACAGGGTAATGAAGCAGCGTTAAAACATGTTATCAAAGCACTTCAGCAGGGCAAAATTATCGCTGTTAAAGGCATTGGCGGTTATCACCTGATTTGTGATGCCACTAATAATCTGGCCGTCATGCGCCTGCGACAACGAAAACAGCGGCCGGATAAACCTCTGGCCGTTATGTTTGACGCCCCTGAAAAGGATCCCCTGTCTCAGATAAAACACTATTGCCAGTTAGATGAGACGCAAAGCAAAACCCTGCTCTCAGCGCAACGACCGATTGTACTGGTCTCCTTAAAACCCAATCATCTTGCAGCAGGTATTAATCCCGGACTCAATGAAGTAGGGGCCATGTTAGCCTGTAGTCCCCTGCACTATTTAATATTACAGGATTTTGGCTTCCCTATTGTAGCCACCTCCGGCAATTTATGCGGTGAACCGGTATTAACAGATAACCTGCAGGCCATTCAACGCCTGGAAAAAATGGCCGATCTTTTTTTACAGCATAACCGCCCAATTTTAAGACCTGCCGATGATCCGGTCATACGTGTCATTGCTCATAAAGCCCGCCCTTTTCGTATCGGCCGGGGTATGGCACCACTGGAATTTAAACCAGGCTATAAGTTAACCAAACCCATACTGGCTACTGGCGGGCAAATAAAAAACACCATTGCTCTGGGCTGGGATAATAGAATTATTATTTCACCCCATATTGGTGATCTGGACAGCAAGCGCAGCGGTGAAATTTTTGAACAGGTGATTGCAGATCTATGTCGATTATATCGTGTAACACCTGAGATAATTCTCTGTGACAGCCATCCTGATTATTATTCCAGTCGCTATGCTGCAGAGTATGCCCGCCAGCATAATATTCCCCGTTTTACCATCCAGCATCATAAAGCCCATGCAGCTATTGTTGCCGGTGAATACCCGCAATACACTGCTGAGCTGCCCTGGCTGGTTTTTACCTGGGACGGCACCGGACTGGGTGAAGATAATAGCATCTGGGGCGCAGAAGGCTTTTATGGCCAGCCTGGACAGTGGCAGCGCATTAGTTCCATTAAACCCTTTAAACTACAGGGCGCTGATAAAGCCTCCAGAGAACCCTGGCGTTCTGCCTGTGCACTGATCTGGGAAACTCAGGCACGGCAAAAATCAGACCGTCAGAGTCAGGATAATTCAACAATATGGTCTCCAGAACTGGATTTAAAAGTAGCTCAGGAGCTGGCTTTTTCTGCCTGGCAGAAAGACTTAAATACTTATCCATGCCGTTCTATGGGACGGCTGTTTGATGCTGCCAGTGCCATACTGTCTTTAGGAAATTATTCCTCTTTTGAAGGACAGGGTCCCATGCTTCTGGAAAGTTTAATAAGCACACCGCTACAGCAATCCGGTATTGCTCCCTTAAGCCTGTATACTGAAATCATGCAAAAACAGCCCCTGATTGTTGCTGACTGGGCAGACAGTCTGACACTGCTTATGGATCAGCAGCGTACTATTAAAGAAAGGGCAGCTCTATTTCACGAAATGATAGCGGAAACTCTGATTGCACAGGCAATGAAAATTCGTGCGTTAAAAGGTAATTTTAATATTGGGCTTAGTGGCGGTGTATTTCAAAATCGAATTTTAACCGAATATATTTTACTACGCCTGAAAGAACAAAAGTTTAATGCCTTTTTACCCCAAAAAATACCTTATAATGATGCCGGACTGGCATTTGGCCAGATAATTGAAGGAATGCATTATGTCTGACAGCATGCGGTTAAAAACCCACTATATTTCACTGGCTCACGGAAATGGCGGGCGTTATATGCGAGAATTGATTGAGCAGTTATTTGCTCACTATCTGGCTAATCCTTTATTAAATACTCAAACTGATGCCGTTAGCTTAAGCTTAAACGGCTCGGATATTGCCTTTACCACCGATGGTTTTACAGTCAATCCGCTTGAGTTTCCCGGCGGTACTATTGGCTCTCTTGCAATACATGGTACTGTTAATGACTTGGCGGTTTCCGGTGCCACACCCAAATACCTCAGTCTTAATGCCTTTATAGAAGAAGGTCTGGCCATTGAACAACTGGAGCGTATTATCAAAAGTATGGCCGAAGCCGCACAACAATCCGGTGTTGCCATTGTAACCGGTGACACCAAAGTTGTACCCAAAGGTGAATGTGCCGGTGTTTTTTTTGCTACCAGCGGTATTGGCATTAAAGAAAAAAATATCAATCTTGGACTGGATCAAATCCATACTGGTGACCAGATTCTGGTCAGCGGCAGTGTCGGTGATCACGGCACTGCGGTTATGCTCGCCAGAGAACAGTTTGGACTCAAAGGCAGCCTGCAGTCCGATGCCGATTCCGTTTATCCTCTAACAAAAACTCTGCTTGAGCTGCCCGGTTTACGTTTTATGCGTGATCCCACTCGCGGAGGTCTGGCCAGTGTCTGTTATGAAATCAGTCAGGCAATCAACCAGGAAGTACACTTATTCGAGCATAAAATTCCACTCCATAAACAGGTTGAAAGTGTCTGCGAAATCCTCGGCTATGATCCCTTATACCTGGCCTGTGAAGGTCGGGTTGTCGCTATTGTTGCACAACAAAATGCACAGCAGGCTTTAAGTCAGTGGCGACAATTATCAACTGGAAAAGACGCACAGATCATTGGTGAAATAAGAAAGGGTTCTGCCCATGTTGTTCTGGAAACCGAACTGGGCGGAGAACGAATTTTACAGGAACTTGAAGACGATCCCCTGCCGAGAATTTGTTAATTTCTTTAACCTGGAAAAATCAGTTGAGCAGAACTTATTTTAATATTGCAGGAAGCTGCTATGGTTGCAGGATGATAAAAATTGAATCTGGTTTTTAAGTGATAGATGTCTCTATTATTTATTTTGGGGATGATTAGGGTTTATCTTGTAGGCTTGAAATCCCGGTTATTGCCTTTCTGGTTTGGTAATCCTGCAAAAAAATAATTTCCATAAATAAATTATAGTTCCGTGCAGACGGCAATGCTCAACAGACATCGATACGTGATGCTGCACACAACGTATAAATGCTAAGATGTCAGACTCCCAGGCATGCAAATAGCTGTTGCTGTATTGCATTTACAGTTTCTTTATCTGGATTTGTTTTAGCTAAAACCCTCAGTCCCCAGATATTTAGCATAATAAATTTGGCTAAACTTCGTGGGTCTTGATGTGGTGAAAGCTCTCCTGTTTTCTGTGACCTTATTAGTGCCGTAAATAATGTTGATTCTATAGCGGTTAAATGTTTATTAACTTCATCCCTGATCATCGTTTTATCAGGAGTAACTTCAAGTATTGTGTTAACCAAAAAACAACTTACATTTGTGTTTCCATCCTTGATTTCTCTTATTATTTTTAATAAAAAGTCCTTAATGCCTTGTAGAGGGGTATCAGCGATAACGATAAATTCATTTAACGTATCAACACTCTGTCGACCGTAGTAATCAAGAGAGGCAAGAAAAAGCCCTTCTTTTGAACTAAATGCAGCATAAATACTTCCAGGCTTGAGGTTTGTTGCTGCAACAAGTGTTGAAATACTTGTCCCACAATAGCCCTCGAGCCAAAATACTTCCATTGCTTTTTGTAAAACTTTTTCACGGTCAAATTCAATTGTTCTTGCCATGTCTTATCCTTGATAATGAAACCTATATTGAATGTTCATTCAAATATATGTTGAACGTTCATTCAATATTACATATACTTGAATTCTTGTTCAACTAACCAGGATAGTACCACATGACACTATTAAGAGAAGAAATTGCTGAATATGATAAAAATAAAGCAAAACAGGTACCTAATGATATATTGCAAATAATGGATCAAGCTACTCGGTATTTAAAAGAAAAAAATATAGAAAACAAGGCAATAAGGACAAATGATATTGCTCCTGAATTTAATTTACTGAATCATGAAAATGAGTCTAAATCACTCAAGCAATATTTAGAAAAAAGTCTTGTTGTTTTAAGTTTTTATAGAGGAGGCTGGTGTCCCTACTGTAATATGGAGTTACATGCTTTGCAGGAACTTCTACCAGATATAGAGAAAGCTGGGGCAAGGTTGCTTGCTATATCTCCAGAAGTACCAGATCATTCATTATCTACCCATATAAATAATAAACTAACCTTTGATATTCTTTATGATAAAGGAAATGCCGTAGCAAAAGAATTTGGTTTAGTCTTTGAATTACCAGAAGTATTAAAACCAATATATGATAACTTCGGTCTTGATATACAAGGTCACAACGGTGATGATACTTTTAAATTACCAATCCCAGCAACGTATATCATTAATCAGAGAGGACAGGTTCTTTATGATTTTGTTGATGCTGATTATACTAAACGATCAGAACCTAGAGAAATAATAGATATTCTTAATAAGATCAATAGCTGATATACAAAAAAGTCTAACACATATGAGCCTTTAGATTTAGCTAGAAAAAAATTGTAGCTATTCAACATAATTTAAACTCCAATAGAGTATAAGCCTGTATGGGCAGATACGGTAATGTATGCTGAATAGTTACAAATAATTTTTTCTTGAGCTCTTTAACAACTGAGTTATAGCCATAAATTTAATAGATAACTCACTCAAAAATTAGAAATTGATCGACTTTCATGGTGAATTATGATCAAGTTTGTTTCGACCAGAAAGTAAAGAAAAATAACTAGTGTGCATCCGTTTATTGATGCACACTTGCGGTACAGGGACGTACCGCTCATTTTTGACGACTGTAAGTCGTTGAAAATGGAGGAAAAGAAAAATCACACTTTTTCTTTTACGTTCCGAACAATTGCCAGGAAGGCAATTTCCGGGTGGACACTAACTAGTCACTCAACCGGCCATCCTAATTGTCGCCAAACCGGTCAAGATAATTGACGTGGGACATACATCGGGATTAACTGAACATCAGGTGTTTAAATAAAACCGGAATCAGTGTTCAGATTAAATCAGAATGAGCGTTCAAATAAAACCAGAATCAGTGTTTAAGTTAACCGGACTATGC
>JALVAL010000617.1 GCA_027011205.1 Gammaproteobacteria bacterium | reverse complement strand
CACTGAAGCAGCCAGTAATGAAGTACCAACCATCAATTTTGTTATTTTATTCATAGATCTCTCCTAGCGGTTTCACTTTCTTTAAAATGAAAGCTTAAGATAAAAGTATACATTAGTATCTATTAATATTCCAATAAAGAATTTACTATCCAGGTTTACCCTTAACTTAACTTTACTTTATTTCACGATTATTATCTGTTTTATTCTGTCGTTCCGTATCGTGTTTATTATTGTGCTTCTTTTTTTCATCTACCGCAAGATCTTCATCCAGCAGTATTCTATGTGCATCACCTTCCAGATCATCAAATTGTCCTGATTTTATTGCCCAGAACAGGATCACTACCAGAACAATGCCGATGATGATCATAGTAGGAATTAAACCATATATTACGTCCATTATTATCCTGTACTTTATCGTTAATTGTTACTTATTTTTAAAACGCCAGCGTATACGCGCTGCATTAGCAATAACCAGCAGTGAACTAAGCGGCATAGAAATGGCAGCAACCAATGGTGTTATCATCGCTGACATCGCTAATGGTACCATAATAATATTGTACAAAATCGAGATACTGATATTTTGTTTTATAGTAGCCAGCGTGGCGTGTGAAAGTTCTGCGGCTAAAGGTATCTTTTCTAACTCACCATTAACCAGAATAATGTCAGCACTTTCTATGGATACATCAGTACCAGACCCCATAGCGATACCCACATCAGCCCTGACCAGTGCAGGTGCATCGTTAATACCATCACCTACCATGGCAATCAGCTCCCCCTGCTTTTGTTTCTGCTTAATTACTTTATCTTTCTCTGCCGGCATAACCTCGGCGATGACTTCCTTTATATCCAGTTTTTGTGCCATATATTGGGCAACTTCCCGTTTATCACCACTTAATAAGGTGATATCAAATCCCTTAGCCTGCATTCTTTTTATGATAAGCGGTGCATCTTCACGCAGTTTATCTTCCACAACAAAAGCCATTAAACCCTGCTTTTCTACCCAGATATACACCACACTGCTGCCCGTTACATGATAGTTCTGCATTTCATGGTTTAGTTTGCTGATCAGTTCCGGGGCCAGCCCGGCCTGTGAGGCAATCCATTTTAAATGCCCTATTGCAACCTGTTGTTCCTGATAAGAGGCCTGAATGCCTGAACCTGATACTGTTTTAATATGTTCCAGTTCTGCTCCCCGGTTCTGGATATTATTACGCACGATATTCTGCAGCTCATATTGCTGAGCAAAGCTTACAATGGCCTTGGCAATCATATGTTCTGAATGACTTTCCAGATAACTGGCCAGAGACAGAATAGATTTACGCTGATTATCTAAGCGTTTTATTACTTCATCTTCCAGCTCTATTTTTTTAATGTCAGCGGTTTCTGTTAATGGAATATCATATAAAGTACTGACCAGCATTTTTCCCTGGGTTAAAGTGCCGGTTTTATCAAATACATAGTGTTTAATAGATGAGAGTATTTCCAGAACTGCCCCGTGTTTTATCAGCACCCCCATACGAGCGCCTACACCAGTGGCCACTGCAATAGCCATTGGTGTAGCCAGACCAAATGCACAGGGGCAGGTAATAATCAGTACTGAGGTTGCAGCCATCAATGCCAGTTCAAAATCACTATTGACCCAGTAAAAAAAAGTCAGTGTCGCCAGTATCAATGTCGCAGATACAAACCAGGGTATGATTCGATCCGCAGTACACTGGATTGGCGCTTTGGTGGACTGAGCTTCATCCACCAGACGGATTATTTTTCCCAGTGCAGTATTTTTTAGTGTCTCTTTTACTTCAATAGTCAGTACGCCGTTTTTATTGCTGGTGCCGGCTGAAACATAATCTCCTTTAAATTTAGCCACCGGCACAAATTCTCCTGTCAGCATAGACTCATCAATAACACTTTCACCTTTAAGTATTACACCATCTACGGGAATTTTTTCCCCTGCTTTAACCAGTACCTGATCGCCTTCTTTTAGTGCTCGAACGGGAACGATTCTGGTTTCGTCATCTTCAATCAGAGTAGATATTTTAGGTTGTAAATCCAGCAGACGCTGAGATGACTGAACAGCCAGTCTTTTTGACATAGCTTCCAGATAACGTCCCGTTAAAATAACAAAGATAAAGTTGACTACAGTATCAAAATAAACATGGGCAATTTCTGAACCGCTGATAACCACATAACAGGAATAAAGGTAGCTGATCCCTGCACCTATTGCAATGGGCAGATCCATGCTTAGATGCCGGTTTATTAAACCGGTAGCAGCACCTCTGAAAAATGGATAACCCGAATAAATCAAGGTTGGTGTCGCCAGACCAAAGCCCAGCCAGTAAAATAGTTCCCGGAATTTTCCTTCATCTGCACCGGCATACAATGCAATGGAAATCCACATCAGGTTCATGGCTGCAAAGCCGGCAAAACCCAGACGAAATAATAACTGTCGATTGGCCTTTTTTATCTGTCCTTCTGCCGCTTCAGGATCATAAGGTACTGCGGCATAGCCAATCTGCCCTAATGTATGCAGGATTTCAGATAGTTTTATTTCCCGATTATCCCATTTAACCCGAAGTTTTCTGACACTGAGATTAACATTTGCGTCCAGTATTCCTTCCAGCGTTGCCAGTCGACGTTCAATCAACCAGACACAGGCGGCACAGTGAATACCTTCTACCAACAGGTGTATTTCCCTGATATCACCCAGGTTATCTACAAAATCACCCTGTACCTCATCCAGATCATACACTTCCAGCTGAGAATCAATTTGAGGGGGGGGTTGCAGTGTTTCTCCTTCCGTAGTGCGCTGGTAAAAACCTTCCATACCAGCGCCATAAATGGTTTCGCATACTGTTTTACAGGCATAACAGCAAAAATGCAGTTCTTTACCATTTATTCTGGAAATAATATTCTCCCCATCAGGTAAGGGGAGGTGACAATGATCGCAGCTTGCTTTATGTTCCACTATTTATCACTAATCACACTCTTGATTATTGATTAACATAAATACTCTTACCATAATTAACTTCCGTACCTTCAATTACCACACTGGCCAGAATGTCCCATTTACCCTTGCTATCAAAAGTCACGCTGGCCTGATAAGTATTGGCCTTATCAGCAACGCTCATGGGTATTGAAAAATCCTTTTCAGCATTTGAGGGGCGATATAAATAGAGTGTTATGTGTTCTACTTTAGCTTTATTACCCTGTTTATCCGTGATACTGAATTGAATGCTTGTCGGCTTGTTCAAATATATTCTGCTATAATCAAACCTGGTTTTCCAGCGTTGATTATTTTTTAGTTTTTTATGAATATTTTTTTCATAATCCTGGCCTCGCTGATAAAAGTCATCCACTACCAGTCCAGGGAATTTAGTTATAGATTGCATGATCATAAAAATATTAACGCCCAGTACTGTGGCCAATAATAATAACCAGCCGATAACCCAGGGACTTTTATACCATTGTTTTTTTTCCGTACTGCTTTTTTCTTGATTCATAACTTCCACAATAAAAGGGTGTTAATATCGCTCTGGATAACAACACCCGCTTAAATTTAATACTAATTAATCAGCGATTAGAACCAATAAATACACTTTTCCGTTCACTATGATAAAGCTGTCCATCTGCACCCTTACCGTCTATAACAAAGGTAATGGGTGATGATTTTTCGATCAGATTTTTCTTTGGAACTCTGACAAAAATGGTCAATGGTGTCACTGTACCATGATGAGCTTTAATCAGCTTTTCCGCACCACTGATGGTCATTCCTTTTAAGTCATTTTCTTTTACTGTCACTTTGACAGCCATATCGGCAGAAAGTTTATTTAAAACTTTTAATGTATATCGATTCTGTATGGTGCCGTCACTTTGCAGCACAAATAAGGGTTGTCTGGCATGCAGCACTTTTAGCTCGATTGATTCCATTCCGCTCAGACCAAAAATAATACCGGCCAGGGCAATGGTCATAATGACCGTATAAAGCCAGACTCTGGGACGCTTAAATAAAGGTTTTTCTTCTTTACCACGAATACCATCCCAGGAGGCATATTTAATTAGCCCTTTTGGTTTGCCGATTTTATCCATAACGGCATCACAGGCATCCAGACACAGTCCACACATAATACAGCCTTCCTGCTGACCGCCACGGATATCCACTCCAGTTGGACATACTGCCACACACTGATTACAATCAACACAATCACCCTGATCTTCTGAAGCAGGTTTGCCTTTTACCAGTCGACCGCGTTTTTCTCCACGCGGTACGTCATAACTGGGCACAATAGAAGTATCATCAATCATTACTGCCTGAATTCGGGCATAAGGACATAGCCAGAAACAGGCTTGCTCACGCAGGAATCCTGCCAGGAAAAAAGTACCTACGGTAAAGAGTAAAATGGTAAACCAGACGGTTGATGATGCCTGCAGAGTAAACAGGTCTTTCCAAAGTTGAAATGCATCGGTAAACCAGGCAACAAAACTTATTCCAGTGAATACAGAAATAAGTAACCAGAGAAAATATTTTTTAGTGCGCAGTATAACTTTATGCAGATCCAGCGGAGCTTTTTCTAATTTACGCCGTTTGGCTGGTCCCCCTTCAATTTTTTCTTCTATCCAGGTAAATACATCGGTCCAGACAGTCTGGAAACAGAAAAAACCGCACCATACACGCCCGGCAAGCGCTGTTACCACGGCCAGCAGAATAGCAAAAAACAATAATACAAACGACAGCATCCACAAGTCCTGCGGCAGCAGGGTGAGATTAAAAATATGAAACTGACGATTGGGGATATCCAGCAATACCGCCTGTTGTCCACCCCAGCGTAAATATGGCCCAAAAAACAGAATTAACCATACCGCATTAGTCAGCCATTTGATGGTTCTGAATTTACCCTTCATCCGCTTGGCATGAATTTTAACGTCACCGACATTAATTTTATGCTCATGCGCTTCTGCATAGAGTTCTTCTATGGTCTGTTCGTGGATCTGTTTTTCTGCCATGATTCCCGGTCTCTAAAATACAAGTCTCTGAAATAATCTGCAAATAATAAAATTATATGC
>JALVAL010000616.1 GCA_027011205.1 Gammaproteobacteria bacterium | reverse complement strand
TCGCTATTTAATGCATAGGTATGGCCTCTACCAAGAAATGATAAGCCCTGAATCCCGGCACCTCTTGCAGAAAAAGACTTATTATTTTTTATGATATCAGGTGAATCAATTAACAACATGGGTAACCGTTGTTTACCAATAAATTCCTGCATAATTTTTGCCAAAACCTTACTCTGTTCTTTAGCAGATTGCCCATCAAGAAAAATATTCGATACATTTCCTGATGAAGTACCTGAAGAATACAATTGTTTAAAGATTTCATCAGATGCAATACTTTTTAATTCCAGCATTTTAAACAGTCTTGCAACAACAAAGGGTTGCTGCTGATACGCTGGGACTTCCAGTTTAGAATTCATTAACTTAATTAAATTATGGTACTCCTGACAATTTTGATAGTGATGAATATTCAACTGATTCAGTGCATTATTAAGTAATACTTTTTTTTCGTCCTGATTTAAGTCAAAAACAGGCAATAAATAAAAAGAAGATAACAACTCATCCATTATACAATAACCCTGTTACCTGTTGATAAACTTTTATGTAATCTTTCTTACCATTTTCATTATAAGGAAAGGATGATGTGTTTTTTACACTTATCACACCGGGATAAATACGTAACCTTTCGTGAATAATTTGTTTTACTTGCTCAGATAAATCATCTTCGCTTTTAATCATAATAACCAGAGCATCATCTTGACCTGTACAGGCAGAATCAAATCCATTTTCCAGAAGAATTTTCTCCACATCGGACAAATTAATGCGTAAACCAGAAATTTTTATAAATCGGGACTTTCGCCCTGTTATATAATATCTACCCTCTATATCCCTATAAGCAATATCACCTGTATGTAATGAAGTTAATTCGGCTCCACAAGCAAGATCATCACTATTATTGGCATAGCCCATCATAACATTTGGACCTTTATAGATAAGCTCTCCTTGTTTATTAACTGTTGTAATTAACTGATTGTCGATATCAATTAATTCAAAACAGCCACCGGGTATTTCCACTCCAATACTGTTCGGATACTTTAGCACCTGATCGGATGCTAGATATGACATTCTCGCTGTCGCTTCAGTCTGACCATACATTATAAAAAAACGTCTGGATGTTTCAGCAGCATATTCAGCAAAGTATGTAACCAACTCGGGAGCAAGTTTTCCCCCCGCCTGCGTCAAAGTTTTTAGAAACGGTAATTCTCTATCCGTTAATTTGAGCTTTTTATATATTTCATAGGTATAGGGAACACCGGTTAAACCTGTAACCTGATACTGCTTGATTTGCTGCCAAAAAGGACGAGTCATTATAGATGCATTGGAAACTAAAACAGATGCTCCTGCATACAAATGGCTGGTTAGTACAGAAAGACCATAGGAATAACTTAATGGTAACGAAGTTATTGCTCGGTCTTTTTTTGATAGTTCCAGATAGGTGGCGATAGATTTTGCATTTTCATACAGATTCGAGTTAGACAGCTTAACTTGTTTCGGAGTCCCTGTCGTTCCTGAGGTTGAAAGCAACAAACAGAGATCGGCATGTAAAACATGCGTTTTATTACCTAAATTTTCTATATTTTGGTTTGTGTCATCGGTATGATAAATAATATTCGGCAAGTAAATATCAATCAGTTCAGACAACATGGTTTCATCCATAGCCTCTGGAATAAGAACTGCAACATGGTTACCTCTCAAAACAGTGGTTATAGCAAGAACTGTTGCCATATTTTGTTGACATCGAATAAATATCAATAAACGATTATTGTTATTTATTCGATTAAGTTCCTTATTGATTTGTTTCGTTTTTAAACACAGTTGTGAGTAAGTAATTTCAGAACCATTCTGGTCAATTAATGCAATACCCTGATGTTTTTCCAGTACCTGTTTAAAGCTCAAAAGTGTACTCCACCGTCCACATCAATAACCTGACCGGTGATGTAAGAAGACCAATCACTTGCCAGAAACAGGCAGGTATTTGCCACCTCTTCCGGTTTTCCCAAACGTTGTAAAGCAATTCGAGCCAGGATCTGTTCTTTTTCCGCATTACTCAGGGTTGAAATCAGAGGGGTATTAATGATTCCGGGCGCTATTGAGTTAACTCGAATTTGATAGCTTGCCAATTCCTGAGCTAGAGAACGCGTCAACCCACTCACTGCGGCTTTGCTGGCAGAATAAATGCTCTGCCCCTGTTGACCATATTCGCCCAGCATCGAACTGATATTAATAATGCTCCCCCCGCCATTGCGGATCATTAATCTTGAAGCATACTGACAACAACGAATCACTGCAAATGTGTTAATTTCAAATTGAGACTGGATGTCTTCTGATTTTATAAATGCCAGAGGTTTGGGAGTCATTTTTCCAGCATTATTGATTAGAATATCAACGCCCCCAAGAGTTGCAATGTCAGAAAATATCTTTTTAACTGCGCCTTCATCTGTCAAATCAACCGCAAAAAATGATAATTTACTTGTGTAATCATCTGGTTCTTTTTCACCGTTCTGCTGAAGTTCTCGATCATAAATCAGCTGAAGCTCCTGAACAAGCTCTTGTAGTTTCGCCTCAGTTCTGGCAATCAGAACAAGATTGACACCAGCACGAGCAAAGGCTTTGGCCATTGCAGCGCCTATGCCTTGTGAGGCCCCCGTAATGATTGCTTTTTTTCCGCCAAGTTGCAGGCTTTGATCGAGTTTAAAATTCAACATTGTATTTTTTCAAAATTTCTTTGCACTTGCCAACACTGCTCATATCAATAATATCATCAATATCCAGCATAATATTAAACTCAGCCTCCAGCTGAGCCACCAGTGCCATATGTGCCGTTGAATCCCATTGTTGAATACTGTTGTATTCCAGATCATCATTAATCTGTGATTCAGAAATAGCTAAAGATTGACTAAATACTTTCATTAAACGTTGAGGGTTGTTGGTTTCTGATTGACTCATAATCGGTTTAGGACTCTCTTTTAGTTCCAGGACTTTTTGTTATATTCTAATAATTTTTTCCAGTTCCTGTTTAGCTTGCAAATAACGTTCCTTTGTCAGATGCATAGTAATAATATCCAGTTTATCAGACACTATTTGATAACCGAGTTTTTCATTAAACCTTATTGCAGCCAGATTCCGGGACAGCACAATAGCATCTAACTCAGTTTCACACAATTGCAAAAAAACAAAATCAAGCAAAGCCAATGCCAGACAAAAAGCTAAAATGGTACCGCGATATTTTTCTTCACCAATATAGAGTCCTGTTTGCCTGTTTTCATAATTAAAATTTGCATAACCTATCGGTTTATCTTTATATTCAACAACAAAATGAAATGCCTGCTGATTCTTTTGTTGCGTTGAAATTTTTTGAAACCATTTTTTCTGTTCTGCTGTTGAAATAATCGACTGGGACAACATATTTTTCCGTATTTTCGGTGAATTACGCCATTTCCTCAATAACTCTAAATCACTCTCATTTACTGGACGCAATTTCAGTTTATACGTATTTATTTCCTGCAGTTCTCTATTATTCATGTAATGTTTATTTTACACCCAGAAACTTATGCATCGCCAAATTTCAGGGGTGTTCCCTCGAGGCTAAAGTCATTAAGTCTATAATCCACGCAATACCTTTGAACGAAACTGAACATTTGAAGTTTTTTCTTTTACTACTCATTTTAGATGTCTCTATTTTAAGAAAATGACTTAAGCCAGAATTTCAGATAGAGTACTGGCAATATAATCTACCATCTCATCACTTAAATCAACATACATAGGGAGGGTAATAGCTTGCTGATAATAGGCAATACTCTCTGGAAAATCCTGTTCTTTAAAACCCATATTTTTGAAAAAGGGTTGAGTATGGACAGGAATATAGTGTACATGAACACCTATATTGTTTTTCCGAAGTTCATCAAAGATTTTTTTTCGATTTTTATTTAATTTATTCAGCTGCAAACGGATCACATACAGGTGCCATGACGACTGACACGCTTCATTCTGTTGAGGTATAGTAAGCGGCAGAGCACTTAATAATTGATTATAACGTTCTGCAATCTGACGGCGTCGGGATACAAATTCATCCAGACGTTGCAGCTGAGATAATCCTAAAGCAGCCTGTATATCTGTTATTCGGTAATTATAACCCAGTTCCAGTTGCTGATAATACCAGATACCGTGTTTTTCTCCCTGTATTAAAGAACTGTCTCTGGTTATACCATGAGTCCTTAATAAGGTAGCTTTGTCTATAAGTGACTTATTATTTGTCAATAATAAACCACCTTCTCCCGCAGTAATCATTTTAGCAGGATGTAAACTAAAAATACTGATATCAGAAAACTGGCAGTAGCCAATTTTCTGATTTTGATACTCGCCACCCAGTGCATGAGCCGCATCTTCAATAATCTTAAAACCGTATTCCTGTGACAGTTTATAAATAGCCTGCATATCACAGGACTGACCGGAAAAATGCACTGCGATAACAACCCTGGGTGATTTGCCCTTTTGTCTGGCGATGCTTAATTTTTGTTCCAGAGCTTCAATACTGATATTGTAGGTCCCAGGTTCAATATCAACAAAATCAATCTGGGCGCCACAGTATAATGCACAGTTAGCTGAAGCGACAAAAGTATTGGGTGAAGTCCAGACAATATCATTCTTACCCACTTCAAGAGCAAGACAGGCCAGATGTAAAGCCGCAGTCCCGCTACTAACAGCTATGGCATATTTAGCATCACAGTATTGTGCAATGGCTTTCTCAAATTCCACAACAACCGGACCCTGGGTAATAAAATCAGAACGTAAAACTCTGCTAACTGCTTCAATATCCTGTTCTGAAATATTTTGTTTGGCGTATGGAATCATAGCAATTATTCAAACTCAAAGACTGGCTTTCTGTTTTAATTCGTCGCGTGAGAAAACTATGACTCGACGGGGTGTATAGTTATTAAGAAGGAAACGGATAAAGTTTTTACCAGAAGAACCGATTCCTCCGGTTATCAGTATAGATTTATTATTAAACACACATTATTCCGTTTTATTTTTCAGTTGCCTAAAAATAACATATACTTAGTCTGAAT
>JALVAL010000615.1 GCA_027011205.1 Gammaproteobacteria bacterium | reverse complement strand
CGAAATCCCTCTACTACCGCTAATTCAAGCCTAGATTCATGAACAAAGTATTCCACCGGCGGCCAATTGTCTGGATATCGCTCTTCTATCGGTGTATTTGCAAGATTACTTGGCTTCACGATTCCTTCTCATGCATAACGCCTGCCATAACCGGAGGCAAAAAGTTGCAGAGGGAGGAACGACCGGTGCAGCTTTTTGACTTCCGAGTTTATGGCTTTGTTATGTTTCTTGATTTGATTTCTGCCCATATATTATTTCTTACGCACCAGTGTAAGCCCATCGGCTATAGGTAACATACTCAAATCTACCCTTCCATCATTTTTTATCTTTTCATTTAGAGCACGCATTGCCAAGATATCTTCATCAGATATCCTTGTTTTTAAGTCATCATCCAGTAACTCTGAATCAACAACGGAACCAAAAAGAAAAACATTATCAATAGCAATTAGTCCACCAGGGCGTAGCAACTTTAGTGATTTTTCATAATATCCATCGTAGTTAATTTTATCAGCATCAATGAAAGAAAAATCGAATGTATCTTTTTGCCCCTGATTTATTAATTCATCAAGGGTATCTAATGCTGGGCCAATTCGCAGATCAATCTTGTTTTTAACACCAGCATTTTCCCAGTATTTTCTTCCGATATCTGCCCACTCTGAATTTATATCACACGTAACGATGATGCTGTTGTCTGGCATGGCCAATGCGACGCTTAGTGCACTGTATCCAGTGTATGTACCAATTTCTAGGGTTTTATTTGCACCAAGAATTTTCACCAACAATGCCATAAACTGACCCTGCTCTGGTGGGATTTGCATAATTGCACTGGGGTCTTTAGCTGTCTCTTCGCGCAACTCTACTAATGCATCATGCTCACGTAGTGATGTCGAAAGCATATATTCATATAATCCTTTCGACATTTGGATATCACTTTTTTCCATCTGCTCTCCTAAAAAACATAACAGTTGTAATACATGGAAATTTTACAGGCTATTAACCCATATAGAATAAGACTTTTTCCACTTATTTGAATATTGTACGAATAAAATGTAAAATATTTCCACTTATTGAATCTCAGGCTATTTTTCTACTTATTTGGATATTATGACAGCTGCTATGGAAAGTAAATCAAAATTTCGACCTAATCCAGAAATCAAATTGATGGATCAAGTCCGCGAAGTATTACGATATCACCATTATGCTTATCGAACTGAAAAGACTTATTGTCAGTGGATTCGGCGTTTTATATTTTTTTTTGGTGGACAAACACATCCACGGGATCTTGATACCACTTGCATTGAGCGGTTCTTATCTGATCTTGCGGTTAATGGGGAGGTTTCAGTTTCAACTCAGCGCCAGGCACTCAATGCACTTGTTTTCCTTTATGACAAAGTGCTCAATATTAACCTGGACGGAAAAATTCAGCACATTCGTTCAAAAAAGAAAATAAAATTACCTACTGTTTTGGGCAAGCAGGAAATAAGACAATTTTTTCGACATATTGACGGAATTCATGCTTTGATGGCTAAGCTTCTCTATGGTTCTGGTTTGCGACTTATGGAGGGGGTTCGTCTAAGAGTTAAAGACATTGATTTTGATCGAAAACGAATTCATATTTTAGGTAAGGGTGATAAGTGGAGGACAACCATTTTGCCCAATTTAATTGCCTCTGAGCTGCTTAGTCAGGTTGAACGGGTCAAAGCACTTCATCAATACGACCTGGAAGAAGGCTTCGGTGAAGTTTATATTCCTGCAGCCCTTGCTCGGAAGTATAAAAATGCAGCCAAAGAAATTCAATGGCAATACGTTTTTCCTTCAAAAAAACGCTCTGTTGATCCCCGCTCTGGTTGTAGCCGTCGCCATCATGTTATGGAATCTGGCCTACAAAAAGCAGTGAAAAGAGCGGCCCAAAAAGCAAGAATTGACAAACGTGTCACCTGCCATACCTTACGCCATAGTTTTGCCACTTCAATGTTAGAGGATGGAATCAATATCCGAGTTTTACAAGAACTAATGGGACATTCGGATGTTAAGACTACAGAACTTTATACTCATGTTATGGATAAAGATATTTCTCGCATTAGCAGTCCGCTTGAAGATTTGGGTTTATAAAGGGATGCCGAGAATGCGCTGCTGACCAGTTTCGTTTGATTTTACTGTCGGCTTCAGAGATCTGGCGCGCCAGAACCACCAGCTCAAAATGAGGCGTCAGACGCCTGACCGAACAGGTTATGTTTACCCTGATGATTCGGACCGCTGTGCTTTATTGCTTCCGCCGCAGGATCCGAAGTTGATGACTCATTTATATTATAAGGAATCTTATAATGAGAGTTATCAGGCTGTTTTTTCAATCTGTTCCCGTTCACAAAAAATGGTTCGTTCGAAGCTCATACCATCCGGGAAAGTCTGGGCAATGATCCAGGTTTGCGGCAGATCATCACTCAGTTCCGGCAATACTGCCAGTGAATGTTTCGTACGCTCCTCATCAAAGAAGGCAAAGGGTTCGTCCAGGATCAGGAATTGACGACTGTGAACCTTCCGACTCACCATTTCCTGAGACAGAGCCAGACGCACGGCCAGCATGATCTGTCTTTGAGTACCACTGGAAATTTCATCCAGTTCCATAAAGTCATGCTTCTCATTAGAGAAGACCCGAACCGTCAGATCTTCATCAATCTGCAGATGTTCGTAGCGATTTTCGGTGAACAGAGGCAAGGTCTTGCTGACGTGATCACGGATCACATGGTTAAAACGTTTAGACAAATGTCGAGTTGCTCCCATTAACAGCTCTGTTGACAGTTCCCGTATCTGATTTCGTCTGGCTTTTTCATCAATCTGTTCCTGCAGACTATCCACTTTTTCCAGCAGATCGGCAACTTTTTTCACCCGTTCACGCTCAATAACCAGAGCACTGGTCAGTTCACTGATTTTTCCAGTCAGGCTTTCCTGTTGCTCAATCAGATAGGCGTTATCTTCCTGCAGCTCTTCGGACAGTTCTTTTTCGGCGATCAGGCTTTTTGCCACACGATTAATAAACATCTCTCTGGCTTCGCTCATGCTTTCATTACGCAGCTCATTCATGTTTCTTAATTGTTCTGCAAGCGCCTGACCGGCTTCACCCAGACGTTGAATATTACCTTTATGACTGATGATCATGGCCCAGAAAATAATAAATAACAGGGTAAATCCGCCACCGGCATATAATAGATAAGGATAATATTCACTGCTAAACTGCGGAATATTGGCCTGTAAAAACTCATTAATCTGAGTAAAAATCGCGCTGTCCGGCATTTTGAGCAATACCCACCAGAGCCCAAAGGATGCGGCTGCAAACAGCAGGCTGATAAAACGCCAGAATGAAGCACGGCCTTTTTTAGCCTGATAATGTTCACGTTGCGGGCGAGCCTCATTATACTGATCTACCTGACTGTTTAGACTGTTCAGTTTATCATCAATAACAGCTTTTTCTTCCACTAACTGATTATGCTTCTCGGTCAGGTTATCCAGATGCAGATCATCCAGTTCCAGTGCTTCAATTTCTTCTTCCAGTAGTTCAATACGGTTAATGAGTTCTTCAGATACTTCCAGATCCTGTTCAATATCCTCCTGAATACCCTGTTCACAATATTCCATAGTGGCAATACCGGCCATGGCTTTGAGGGCGTAACTATGCGGATGGGGCGTAGTAATTTCTCTTTGTGCCAGATAAAAGGACTCAATAAACTCATCAAACTCTACTGAGGTCAGCTCAAACAGAGTTTCTTCAACCCGTTCTACACCTCGTGCCAGAGGATTGTCCTCATTATAAACCTGATAAAGCTTGGCAGAGTGATTGCCATCGCAGTCCAGCATACGGGTGATGGCATATTGCTCATCACTATTGTCTCCGTCTTTCTGATTACTGAAACGAATGGTTACCGAACAATCGCTGGCACCCCAGCGGATAATTTTATCCAGATCGTCTTCTGCAATAGAGAACGTCCGACCAAAAAGGGCAAAACAGATGGTTTCACCAATGGTACTTTTACCGGATTCATTAAAACCACTGATAGCAATAATGCCTTCCTCTGGCAGGTCTTTTAGGTCCAGAGTCTGGTATTTAAGTACATTTTTTGCACTGATACTGTGAATTATCATACCCACCCCTCATCTTCAAGTATTTTCAGTTTACGCAAGGTCAGGTCTGTGGCCTTATCAAAAGACTGTTCATCAAAGTCTTCGCCTGAATTCATGCGACGTTCCTTTTCCTCAAGGCAGAATTGAGTATATTCTTCAATCGTTGACCGCCGCTCGGTCATATTCAATGGTTTGATATGTTCATCTGCCGACATAGAAACTCTCCTGGAACTAATATTTAAGGTAATTGCAACACTCACCAAGATTCAAAATTCATTAGAGTCTCTGGCTGTGAAGACTGTGTTTACGGGGTTTATGAAAACATGGATGTTTTCGTAAAGCGATATATGGATGTACCTGAGCGTCCCCGGAAATACAGTCTTCACAGCCAGATACGGTAATTTATGCTGAATGATTACAAATTATTAAACGCTGATATTACCATTGCTGGCAATGAGAGGGAAAAAAAATTTCTAATTTCTTGATAAAAATGAGCAGGAAAGGGTTTTTTTGCTTTAATTTTACCGGGATCTGTAAAAAATACGCAATCTGCTTCCCACGCAAAGCATGGGGCAGCCTGTCTGTGGAGTTAACGAAACTCAGCCGTCATTGGAAACGACCGCTAAATTAATTGATTTTGCGTTCGTGGCCGCCTTCCTTCAGCTTATCCAGATACGACTGCCACATTTTTTCCTGATTTTTTCCATATTGATAAAACAAATCCCAGGAAAAAATACCGCTGTCATGACCATCCGAAAAGGTGATTTTAATAGCATAGTTGCCCACAGGCTCCAACGACTCGATATTGACATTTTCTTTACCAATTTGCAGGGTCTCTTCACCCGGTGCATGGCCTCTGACTTCTGCAGAAGGTGAATGTACTCTTAAAAATTCACTGCTAAAGGCATAACGGGAATCATCATCAAACGCGATTTCCAGTTCACGGGATTTCTGATGAAAGTTAATTTCTGTTGGTGTTGGTGTTTTTGTTGATTCAGACATAAGTATTACCCTTTATCCCGAACAGACTGTGTCTGGGCATTAATAATTTCAATAATAATCGTGTTTACAATATATAACGTGACAGATCTTCATTAATAGCCAGATCACCCAGTTGTTTATCCACATAAGAACCGTCAATCACCAGCAGCTCATCATTGCTGTCTGAAGCGTCATAAGATATAGACTCCAGCAAACGTTCCATAATGGTATGCAGGCGTCTGGCACCTATATTTTCTGTGGACTCATTCACCGTAAAGGCTACTTCGGCAATACGCTCAATGGCACTGTCCTGAAAATCCAGTTGCAGACCTTCGGTATTCATCAAAGCACGATATTGTTCTGTTAAAGAGGCATCCGGTTCAACCAGAATACGGCTGAAGTCTTTCACATCCAGCGCACTCAGCTCTACCCGAATAGGTAAACGCCCCTGTAATTCCGGTATTAAGTCAGATGGCTTGGACAGATGAAAGGCACCGGAACAGATAAACAGTATGTGATCGGTTTTGATCATCCCGTACTTGGTGGAAACCGTACTGCCTTCTACCAGTGGCAATAGATCCCGCTGCACACCTTCGCGTGATACTTCTGGCCCACGACCTTCACTGCGGGTCGCAATTTTATCTATCTCATCCAGAAAAACAATACCATTTTGTTCAGCATTATTGACTGCCTGTTGTTTTATCTCTTCTTCATTGATCAGTTTACCGGCTTCTTCTTCGGTTAGAACTTTCATGGCATCTTTAAGCGGCATCTTGCTGCGTCTGGTTTTCCCGCCACCACCAAGGTTCTGAAACATGCCCTGTAGCTGGCTGGTCATTTCTTCCATACCTGGTGGTGCCATAATTTCCACGCCCACAGTCGGTGCCTGAACATCTATTTCTATTTCTTTTTCATCCAGCTTGCCTTCACGCAGCATTTTGCGAAATTTCTGTCGGGTGGATATATCTGAATCGGATGTCGGCTTAGCATCGGTATCCCATTCATCCGCACCACGAGCCGGGGGTAATAAAATATCCAGAACCCGATCTTCTGCCGCATCCGTTGCACGATGCTGTACTTTTTCGGTAGCCTGTTCACGAGTCATTTTAATGGAAACATCCACCATATCGCGAATGATAGATTCAACATCACGACCAACATAGCCTACTTCGGTAAATTTAGTGGCTTCAATTTTGATAAAAGGTGCATTGGCCAGACGAGCCAGGCGACGGGCAATTTCTGTTTTACCCACACCGGTTGGTCCAATCATTAAAATGTTTTTAGGTGTGATCTCACTGCGCAGCGGCTCATCAACCTGGCTTCTACGCCAGCGATTACGCAGGGCAATTGCGACTGCCCGTTTGGCATCTGCCTGACCGATAATATGTTTATCCAGCTCCTGTACAATTTCTCTGGGTGTCATCTGAGACATTGACTTTATCTGCTCCTGCTGTTCATGTATTAATTTTTTTGGCTCAAGGCTGTTTGTTGGCTCAAGGCTGTATCAGTCCAGGTCCAGTACTTCAATCGTTTGATTATGATTGGTGTAGATACATATATCACCGGCTATAGTCAGACTTTTTTTAACAATTTCCTGAGCACTGAGTTCGCTATTATCCAGTAAGGCTCGCGCGGCCGACTGAGCATAAGGCCCTCCGGAGCCAATGGCAATTAAGCCTTCTTCCGGCTCAATTACATCACCATTGCCGGTAATAATAAGTGAAGCATCCTTATCTGCCACTGCCAGTAAGGCTTCCAGTTTTCTCAGTGACTGCTCAGTACGCCAGTCTTTTGCCAGTTCAACGGCTGAGCGTACCAGCTGACCTCGATGCTTTTCCAGCTTGGCCTCAAATAACTCAAACAGGGTAAAGGCATCGGCAGTACCTCCGGCAAAACCGGCAATAACTTTATCATGAAATAATCGACGAACTTTACGGGCATTCCCCTTCATAATGGTATTACCCAGTGAAACCTGACCGTCACCGCCAATTACAACCTGATTACCCCGGCGAACAGAAAGAATCGTTGTGCCTCTATATTGTTCCAAAATAATGTTCCTGCTTATTTTTGATTACTTTGATATAAGGTTTACTTATAATAATATCAAGGCTTAACTATAAATTTATAACCTGTATTCTTTGTGTTAAGGAAAACAATGCAAAAAGTTAATTTCCCCTATGCTTACAAGCTGGCAATCTCCATGATTGTACTGATTGTATCGGGAATGCTGGCTCTGGGTGCTCTGATCATCCGGGATCAGAATCAATTACTTGAAAAACAGATGCACTCCTATGCCAATATTCTAATACGTCAACTGGCCACTTCAGCCACTGAATCCTATCTGACATCTGATACTCTGGATCTTGATGTACTGGTAAAGAATCTGTCCCGCCATACAGAAATACAGGGAATTGCGTTCTATTCTGATGAAAAGCAGCCTATTAGCAGTAAGGGTCTGTTACCTTCCATCAACAAATTTCCTGCTCCCAAAAATCGGATTGCAGCTCTGCAATGGAAGAGCAATTTATCCTTTATCGGTAATGTCGTATACGACGATGTCACTATCGGATATGTGGTTCTGACCTTTGATCAAAGTCTGTTCACCAAAGCACGCAATAAAACCATGTACACTATTATGCTCACCACCATTGTACTGATTGTTCTAACGGTTTTATTTGCTTTTATACTGGGTAAACGCCTGTCAAAACCCATTGAAGAACTGGTAAATGCCAGTAATGCCATTTCCAGAGGCAATTATAAAATCCGCTTTGACGAACGACGAAATGACGAATTTGGTATATTAATGGAGTCTCTTAATATTATGGCTGACGGCCTGTTAGAAAAAGAATCTGTAGAAAAAGCCTTTTCACGCTATGTTTCCCCCCAGGTAGCACATAAAGTTTTAAATAATCTCGAAAGTATTAATCTCGGTGGCCAGCAGGTGGATGCCAGTGTTTTATTTGTGGATATGATTGGCTATACTCAGTTGTCCAGAACCATGGAGCCGAGCAAAATCACCCAGATTCTAAATGAATATTTCTCTTATATTGCCCAGGCAGGACAGATTTATAATGGCCATGTTGATAAATATATCGGGGATTGTGTCATGCTGGTATTTGGCGTACCCGAACAGTCGGAGCATCATTCTTATCAGGCTGTCTCCTGTGCGTTACTTATTCAGCGTTTAATCAACACCCTGAACCAGCAGAAAATACAGGCCGGGCAAGATACTATAAATTTCCATATTGCTGTTAATAGTGGTTTAATGCTGGCAGGAAATATGGGATCTCAGCAACGTATGGAATATACTGTTATTGGCGATGCCGTTAATCTGGCTTCTCGTATTGCCGGTTGCGCCCATAATAATGAAGTGATCATTCCTGACACCATGCTCAAACGCCCCGGGATTAAGGATAAATTCACATTTAGAAAAAAAGACTGCATAAAAATAAGAGGCCATGATCAACCGGTTTTACTGTATCAGGTGACCGGCTATAAAAATAAGGCCCATAATCATTTAACCAAAAATATGGACAAACTGATTAACCATGATTTCAATAAAAAATAATACCTTATTGACTCATTTTTTTATTCTGACACTGATCCTCTCCGGCCTGACCGGATGCAGTACCTATATTGCAGCCAAACAGGATGATGTACTGACACAAATAGATGTCTGGGCATCAGAAAATAACTATGGCAAGGCGTTTGAAACTCTGCACTATGTCAAAAAAACACATCCCCAGTATCAGAGCCTTCAGCAGCGACAGAAATTACTATTGAGTGAAGCCCATGAATATGAGCAGAAGACTCAGCAAACCATTATCCATTTAATTGATGAAAACCGCTGGGCTGAAGCGCTCGATTTACTGGATGAAGCCAGACAGAAATATCCGGAAGGTAAAACTCTTGAGAAAGCTCAGCAATTACTACTCGACAGGCAGGCCAATGAATTGCAAAAACTGGACCAGAAGTTAATGCTGGAACGCAGCCAGTGGATGATCAATGCACACCCATTATTTCAAAGCAAAACCATTATCAGTCCCAGAGACAGAGCCTTTAAACAACAGCTTGCTGAGCTGAATAAAGAATCAGAAAATTTAGCTGCTCAACTTACCCAGCTGGCACAACAGGAAACCAGGCGCAAACAGAATCAGCTTGCCCGCAAGCATATTCAACAGGCCATTGCCCTGGCAGCAACAAAAAAGCGACAGAAAATTCTGGCGAATCTTGACCAGCGGGCAAGTAAAACTGTTAAGCGAAGGAAAAAAGCTAAAACTGCCACCTTAAAAAAACAGCAGCATAATATTCTTCAGGACATAGAAAAAAGTTTTCAAAATGGGGATTTAATTAAAACCAGAATGTTAATTTCTTCTCTGGACAGTTCAGAACGAAACAACCTGGAACTGATTCAGCTCCAGCAGGAACTGGACAGCTCAATTAATTACCGTATGCAGTATCATTTTTCCGAAGCCAACAAATTTTACACCGATGGCCAGTTTCATCAGGCCATTGCCCACTGGGAACAAGTTCTGCTATATGATCCAGAAAACAAAATCGCTCAGAAAAATATACTTCGCGCCGAAAAAGTCATTAACAAACTGGAAACTTTGAGAGAGAAGCAGCGCAATTAAGCAGCTGCCTTTTATACCTTCTGACGCCCCAACTATAATCTGCAATGCCCGGCTAAACCTGCATTAAAATGGGAACATTTTTCCCGGTGAAGGCATTCGATTTATATCCTGTCCCATAACTCCAAGCTTTCTATTAAGTTGTTTCATCTGCTTATTAATATTAGTCAGATTATAATTTATACTTTCAATGCTGTTATTAAAACCATGAGCATCATCCTGCAAAAGTTTAACCGAGTTAGCGATATGTGATAGTACAGCTACTGAGTTATCCGGCTGGACAATTGAACGACTAATAATACGGGTATGACTGACTACTTTATTTATTCCCTCTTTCATTGAATTCATATTATTTTGCATTTGTCCTATTGCATTATTCATGGAAGATACACTTTTTGTCATTTCTGCTATATAGTCGCTCATTCTTTTCATATTATGTTGCTGTGACCAGCTAAGAAATATGACAACTGCAAAAAATATCAGCGATATGAAGACTCCATAACGAATAATCTGAGAATTTCTGCGGTTAAGCTGGTGATTCAGCTGCTCCTGAGATTTTATTGCAGCTATAAATTGCATCTGAATATTTTCAACCATATGCGCTGTTTGTTCCTGTCTTTCAATACTCATTTAATACCTGTTTAATCAATTAATTTATGTCATATACTTTATGAATTATTGGAGGGGGAAATTACTGGAGACAACCAACAAATGGTCCATATTAGGATTATTTGAAATCATTAATATTCCTTTTATCGTTTTTTTCGAGCACGGGGATGTGCCTTATCATAGACTTCAGCCAGATGTTGAAAATCCAGATGGGTGTAGATTTGAGTGGTAGAGATATCGGCATGACCCAGTAATTCCTGCACTGCTCTGAGATTGCCACTGGACTCCAGCAGATGACTGGCAAAAGAATGACGCAGCATATGCGGGTGCAGATGTATCGGCAGCCCCTGACTGACGGCCAGTTGTTCCAGTCGCTGCTGCACAGCCCGCTGAGTGATGCGGGTGCCAAAGCGGGAAACAAAAAGCGCACTTTCTTCCGGGTTGGCCAGTTCGCTACGCAGCTTCAACCACTTTTGCAGGGCTGCCAGCGCTTTATTACCCACTGGCAGCTCACGCTCCTTATTACCCTTACCTAACACTCTTAATTGTCTTTCTGCGCGTTTAATATCAGGCAGATTAATACCCACCAGTTCAGACAGACGCAGACCTGAGGAATAGAGCAGTTCAAACATGGCCCTGTCGCGGACATGAAAAATATCGGTATTGGTTTCCTGAAGCAGTTGATCCAGTTGTTCAATATCCGGTGCTTTAGGTAGTTTTCGCCCAGTCTTTGGAGCCGGGATACCTTTAACCGGGTTATTTTTTGCCTGTTTTTCTTTGATCAGAAATTCATACAGACGACGCAGGGATGATAATTGGCGTTGAATGGTTTTGCCGGAACGGTTGTTACGATTCTGCCATGCCACCCAGGCTCGGATCTGATGACTGTTAATTGCATTCCAGCTCTGGATATTCTGCTGCTGGAAATAGTCCACCGCCTGATTTAAATCCCGCTGATAACTGATCAGGGTATTAGCAGACAATTGACGCTCTACTTTAAGGTATTTAAGAAAAGCATCAACTATCTGCTGCATATTATGAAAGGCTTATTTAATAAAACGATTGAGCATATGACTTAAGGTTTCAGCCAGACGTTCAAGAAAGACCGTTCCCATATCCGCATTAAAGCGTCGAATATTATTACTGCCCAGCACCAGCGCACCAAAACAGTTATTTTTTTCAACAAACAGGGGTAAGACCGCTAATGATGCAATGGATGATGCCTTATCTTCAAACAACATTTCCAATGGCAGGGTTTTAAAATAACCGCATACCGGCTTGCGCAAATTCAATAGTTTTTCCAGTTCCTGTGTCAGCGTTGCACCTGATGCTGCAAACAGGTGTTCCGGTTGGTCTGTCTGCGGTTCAGTAAACAGTTTTAAGGCGACTGCATCGACAGAAAAGTCATTACCCAGAACTTCATCCAGAACCACTTCACAGGCATCAATACCATGACAGTCCAGCAGTGAAATGGTTAGTTTATGAATACGCTGGTTTGACTGTTCATTGTCTCTGGCAATTTCAATCAGTTCTGCCAGTTGTATTTTTTGCTGCTTATTCTGCTGACGCAGAATATCCACCTGACGCTCTATCAGCGACACAGCCGAACCACTGGAATGCGGTATGCTTAAATCAGCCACTAATGAAGTATGCTGATTAAAAAATTCCGGATGTTTTTTCAGATAAGCAAGGGTTACCTGTTCTTCATCAACAGGAGTCGTCGTAGTACTGCTGCTGTTATTTTGCTGCAGTTCATCCTGCGGTGCTGCGGTTGAATTCATCATATTGTTATTTGACCCTCATAAACAAAACTGGCCGGGCCAGTCATCATCAAAGTGTGCTGCCCGCCGGGCTGCCACTGAATATACAAACTTCCTGCCGGAAGCATAACTTCTACCTTCGGTGCCAGCCAGCCCCGGCTGATGCCGTTGGCCACAGCTGCACAGGCACCTGTACCACAGGCCAGAGTCTCACCCGAGCCTCGTTCATAAACTCTCAGACGGATATGCTCATTATCAATAATCTGCATAAAACCGACATTCACCCGATTTGGAAAAGCGGAATGGGATTCCAGTATTCCACCCGTTTCCTGCACCGGATAACGGTCTAAATTCTCAACTTTCAGGGTGATATGGGGATTTCCCATGGAAACGGCTGAAAATTCAACCTGCTGCTTACTCTCAGGCGCATTCTCCTGTTCCCTGATAAACAAAGTATAGCGATTATCCTGCACAGAATCATCCCCGGCGGGTATAAAAGGCAAAGCTGCGGGATTAAAATCCGGCTGTCCCATACCCACAGTAACCAGATCATCTTCGGTTATCTGCAGGCTGATAACACCGCTATGAGTTTCCACCGCAATAGTACGCTTGTCAGTCAGCTTTCTGGCATACACAAAACGTGCAAAGCAGCGTGCGCCATTACCACATTGCTCTACCTCACTGCCATCAGCATTGAAAATGCGGTATTTGAAATCCACCTGATCGGTTTCAGATCTTTCCACCAGCAATAATTGATCACAACCCACACCAAAACGGCGGTCGGCAATAAATCGCACCTGTTCAGCACTGAGATCAACTTGCTGATGAATGGCATCAATAACAACAAAATCGTTGCCCAGACCATGCATTTTAGTAAAATTTATGTGCATTTTTTAAGTGTTCAGAGTAACATTATAGTTACTTATTAAGTTTGTATAATCATTCAACTGTTTTATTTTGGTCTAAAACTAACATAGAATAGCCGGATGTTGAATTTTACCACACTCCCCCCGCTTTCTCTGTATATTCACTATCCCTGGTGTAAAAAAAAATGCCCCTACTGTGATTTTAACTCCCATGCTGCCGCTGAACAGTCGGAGCAAAGTGATAAACAACGTGATATGGCTTATGTTGATGCCTTATTGCTGGATTTACAGCAGGAGCTTCCTGCTGTCTGGGGTAGAACGATACTGTCCGTATTTATTGGCGGCGGCACCCCCAGCCTGATACATCCTGATGCCCTGTATTACCTGATCAGTCATATAAAAGCACTGCTTAATCTGTCACCTATGGCAGAAATTACCATGGAAGCCAATCCCGGTACGGTGGATCAGGCTAAATTTACCGCCTTTCGGACAGCGGGGATTAACCGCCTTTCAATGGGGATCCAGAGTTTCAATGATCGGTTATTAAGCTCAATCGGCCGGATCCATAATGGCAGACAGGCCAGAACCGCTATTGAACGAGCTCAACAGGCCGGATTTGACAATATCAATCTGGATTTAATGTATGCACTGCCGGGACAGAGCCTGCAGCAGGCAATCGATGATGTTCAACAGGCCATTGAGTTCAATACCAGTCATTTATCATACTATCAGCTGACTCTGGAACCCAACACCCTGTTTGCCAGTCAGCAGCCCATTCTTCCGGATGATGATCTCAGTTATGACATGCAGCTGGAATGTCAGCAATTACTGAACGACAGCCTGTTTGAACAGTATGAAATATCGGCCTGGGCTAAAGCCGGTCAGCATTGCCGGCACAACCTCAATTACTGGCAGTTTGGCGACTATCTGGGTATTGGCGCCGGTGCCCATGGCAAGATATCTGATGCCTCACAACAACGTATTATCCGGCGCTGGAAAGAAAAACATCCTCAAAGCTATTTGGAAAAAGCACAAAATTCCATTATGATTGGAGGCGAGGGACAATTATCCAGACAGGATATCGGCTTTGAGTTTATGCTCAATGCGACTCGTCTAGTCAATGGTTTTGACAGTGAAATTTTTACTAAACACACTGGACTGGCCATTAATCAGGTTGAAAAGGGTCTAATAAAAGCCGTTGAGCTGGGTTTAATTGAGTGGGAATTACACCATATCAAACCAACGCCACAAGGGCTTCGATATCTCAATGAACTACAAACAATCTTCTTATAGCACATCCAGCAGCATAAGCACTGACGAATCACCCAGAGCTGAATGCCATCTGCATCATCATCAACAGAAGTCTAATGATCGATTTAATTATATTCACTACTGCTATTCTGTAGAATCAGTACGAAACCTTGATTATCTGATGGTTCAGGAAGGTCTGGTTGAAAACAGTTATCAGTTAATGAGTCGTGCGGCTGACAGATTGCTGGATTTTATTAATCGCAATTATCCCCGCATCGAACATATAACCATTTTCTGTGGTTCCGGAAACAATGCCGGGGATGGTTATGTATTAGCAAAGCTGGCCAGAGAACAGGAAAAAGAACCCCGGTTATCGGTACAGCTTATTGCCATCGCCGATCCTGACACGCTGTCCGGCGATGCCCGGCAGGCCTGTCAGGAATGGCTGGATTGCGGGGGCAGTATTGACTCTATGGACAACATCCACGTTCAGACTACCGAGCTCATTATAGATGCCTTAATCGGCACCGGTCTGAATCGTTCCCTGGAAAATGAATGGTATGAAACCATTGCGACCATTAATAATTCCTCTACCCCGGTTTTATCTGTCGATATCCCTTCAGGACTGGATGCCAATACTGGTTCAGTACATGGTATCGCCGTAAAAGCCAATGACACGGTTACCTTTATTGCCCAAAAACTGGGTATGTACACTGCCCAGGCACGCCATTATTGCGGCAAAATTCATTTTTCGACCCTCGGTGTAGACGAATCTTTATACAGCAAGGTAGAACATAGTGCG
Organism: Gammaproteobacteria bacterium; assembly: GCA_027011205.1. Lineage (GTDB taxonomy): Bacteria > Pseudomonadota > Gammaproteobacteria > GRL18 > GRL18 > JANELJ01. The sequence goes on along the minus strand of JALVAL010000615.1, from coordinate 1,337 downwards.
GTATTAATGGAATGGGCTGATATTGGTGATAAATTACCCTGTCGCAGTCCCGTCAGCCAGAAGCGTGATCACGGCCACCTGCTGATCATCGGTGGAGATTATGGTATGGGCGGAGCCTGCCGAATTGCCGGAGAAGCGGCATTACGTTCCGGTGCCGGCCTGGTCAGCATTGCCACACGCAGGGAAAATGTCAGCGCCATTACCAGCACCCGACCGGAATTGATGGTACATGGAATAGAACATGCTGATGAACTGGAACCGTTGCTGAAAAAAGCCAGTGCCATTGCCATTGGCCCCGGTCTGGGTACCGGACAATGGGGGATTGCCCTGTTGGACAAAGTCACTCAATATCTCAAACACCTGCCCGATTCTGCTCCTAAAGTCTATTGTGTAATTGATGCGGATGCATTAAATATTATGGCCCGCCATAATGTCGTGATCCAGAATCCGGATATTATTTATACGCCACATTTCGCAGAAGCCAGTCGACTGCTCAAACATACCAGCGAAAGCCCTTCAGAAGACACCGATCGCTTTGCCATAATCCGAAACCTGAAAGAAAAATACCACGGCACCTTTATTTTAAAAGGAGCCGGAACCCTCATCCATCTGCAAAATACAATCGCTATTTGCCCCTATGGCAATGAAGGCATGGCAAGTGCTGGAATGGGTGATTGCCTGACAGGCATTTTGGGTGCATTACTGGCACAGAAACTCACCGTCTCCGATGCCGCTCAGGTCGGTGTCTGCCTGCATGCAAAAGCCGGTGATCTGGCAGCAATGGAAGGCAAAAACGGGATGATAGTGAGTGATTTATTTCCCAAAATAAGACAGATTTTAAACGATTAATGTTTAAGCCGGCCTTGATAGTTACCATCGGGCGCATAAATCTTATTGTCACGAATATAGGCTCGTGGTGTACCATCACTATTTAAAATATTCTGGCCTCTTATCTGACCTATAAAATTACCGTCTTTATCGTACATTCTGCCTCTGGAAGTGATCATACCGCTATACTGGCCGCGATCATTATAAATTTTTCCATTCATTAATCTGGATTCATAAGCACCGTGCTTATCCACCATTTCAAGTGCATAAACTGCATTTGACATCAACAGAGCAAGAACAAACATCGTTATAATTCGCATCATTTTCTTCTCTTATCTGGTACATTTTATTTAAATTATTTGTAATTACTCAGCATAATTACGGTTCTTCACAGAAATACGTACTTATCTCTGGACAAAATATGAGATAGACATACATACTCTCCCTGAATTTTAACGCCAATCAAAAATCAGCGAGCAATGTATGTCTACGTCACTACTGTATCATGG
>JALVAL010000614.1 GCA_027011205.1 Gammaproteobacteria bacterium | reverse complement strand
ACTGAATATAAGATATAAAATGAACACTTTAATAATTCCATATAGCTTTAACATAAACACCTCCGGGAATTTCTGTGCTTCTTATCATTCTCAGTTCATCATTATATTCCTGATGACTGCCATTAAATATATTTTGTCCCACTACGGATAAAGTCAGTTGCTTATTGACCAGCCATGCCACCCTGGCATCGAAAGCCCAATAATCAGAAATAGGTTCACCCTGTGCAACCGAATCATTATAACGCAACCAGAAATCAGTCTCCCAATTATAAGCGGGATCGAAGTTTAATCTTAGACTCAATTGCTGTTTTGGACTGGCATCTTCTGTCGCCGGAATGGAAATATCTGTGCTGTCATTATCCAGTTTCAAATCCATTTCTAAATAACTATAAGCCATTTGTAAACGCCATTTTTCAGCAAAACGCCAGTCTACTGCAATTTCTGTTCCCCAGGATTTTCCCTCCGCTTTATTATCAAAATAGAGCATTTTCTGAACATAAAAAGGTAAATTGGCAAAATCAAGTTGTCTGGCTTCAATGGTGCGTAGATTCGAATAATCATTATAAAATCCATTGATATCAAAAGAAAATTGCTCAGCCACATGAAACCGGTAACCTATTTCATAGGCTATCAGTGACTCTGACTTCTGATCGGGATTACCTACTCCAGTGATTAAAACGGGAACAGGCAGTAAAGGTGGATTAGCGGGTATATATTCCTGATTTCCAAGTATCGATGTTTCTGCACGTGATGGTGTTCTGGTGGCTCTGGATACAGACATCCAGACTGAGTGATTATCCCGAGGTAGCCATAACAAACGTGCTGAAGGCTGAATCTCCATGTTCGTGTATTCATTGTCCTCAAACTTACTGCCAATGGTAAACAGCCAATGTTTATTTATCTGGATTTCGTCCTGAATGAAGGCATTGTAATTCTCCTGGGTTTTTTCTTCTGGTGTATAACTTAAATATATGGGAATTCCTTTAATATCATCTTTATTTCTACGGTACCCGATACCTAAAATGACCTTATGCTGACCCCGTGCGGCAAAATGGTATTGAAAATCAAGATCGATTGTATGACGGGTATTATCTGTCTCATCGGTATTCTGATAGTCATAATAGATCTGTAAAACTGTTTGATCCGAATTATCCAGACTATGTCCCCATCTGGCCAGTATATTACCACCGCTATCATCCAGAGTTTGCTCCTGCTCTCTCTGACCCAGTACAGGATCGGGAAACAATGAGGTTTGAGAAGCTCTATTTTTATAGATATCTCCCTGCAGGGTAAAATTATCATCCGCAGTTAACAGACCATCCATCCGAAAACCCATACGACGACTATCCCAGTCATCGTTTGCCCTGGTGGTTCTGCTGTTGGACAATTTGTCATTTTTTCTAAATTTGGCAAACACCCGATAGTCAATATCATTGTTAATTGCACCACCGTGGTGTAGAGCCACTCGACCTTTTTTGGGATCTCCGGCACTAACACTGAGCAGATTACCGTGCGTATCTTCTGCAGAACGGGTAATAATATTAATAACACCGTTTACTGCATTTGAACCCCAAACCGATGCGCCGGGTCCACGAATAACTTCAATACGCTCGACATCTTCTAATAGAGTATCCTGTGCATTCCAGTAAACACCTGAAAAAAGTGGTGAATATACCGCTCGGCCATCCATTAAAACCAGTAATTTATTAGCAAAACGACCATTAAATCCCCTGGCGCTAACGGCCCAGTGACTGCCGTCAATCTGAGCTACATTTATACCCGGAACCATCCTCAATAATTCGGGTATACTGGTAGCAGTTGAACGACGAATATCTTCACTGGTAATAACAAACACGGCCGCAGGTACTTTTTCTACCGACTGAGGTGTTTTTGAGGCAATAGACACCTCCATATTCGCCAGTTCTTCAAGACTCAGTGCCTTTAGCTCCTTAATTGATTCCGCCTGAACATCCGAATTGACCATCAAAATAAAAAACAAAACTGAACTAACGCCGAACCTATAGCAATAGCGCAGACAGTGATTGAACTTAAAAAGGTTCTTTAACACCATAAACCAGACTCCATAAGCTGTTAATTTTTGCTGACTCTCAACGACTGGAAGTTAATCCACATATTTATTTTTAATATCCATAATTCGAGCAGAAATTTCGATGAATTTCTTTACTATCTGTGGATCAAAATGGCTGCCAGCATTCTCTTCAATCATCTTAAATGCTTTTTCCACCGGCCATGCTTTTTTATAGGGGCGTACGGTTGTTAAAGCATCAAAAACATCGGTAATTGCACAAATACGTCCCAAAACGGGTATTTCCTCACCCGCAAGTCCATTTGGATAACCACTGCCATCCCATCGTTCGTGATGAGTCAGGGCAATAACATGAGCTGCCTCCATGACCTGTGAATGATTTTTTGCCAGTAATTCCGCACCAATAACAGTGTGTTTTTCCATTTCTAAAAATTCTTTTTTCGTCAGTGCACCCGGCTTCAATAAAATGCGATCAGGTATGCCGATTTTTCCAAGATCATGCATAGGAGAGGCTTCAAGCAATATATTGCTCACCTCTTCACTTAAGCCCATAGCTTTACCCAGCTCAAAAGAATAATGACTCATACGGGTTAAATGATAGCCGGTTTCAGTATCCTTATATTCAGCCGCTTTAGTCAGACGCCGGATAATTTCAAACTGACTATTCAACAGCTCTGTCTCACGGAGAGCCAGTGTTTGTGATATTTGAGCGGTGCGCAATAAGTAATTAACTTTATGCCCAAGCAGTGTCCAGTTAACGGGCTTGGTCAGAAAATCAGTGGCACCATCCCGATAGGCCTGATTAACGGCATCAATATTATCCAGCGCTGTCAACATTAAGATGGGGATATGCTTACCTGTGGCTGATGAGCGAATTTTTCGGCAGGTTTCAAAACCATCCATTTCAGGCATAACGACATCCAGAATAACCAGCTCTGGTTTGATTTCCTGAAATAACTCATAGGCCTGGCGGCCATTTTCTGCTTCTTCTACCAGAAAACTGGCCCCCTTCAGGGCTGCTGACATTGGCAGGCGCTGCATATAATCATCGTCTGCAATAAGAATCAGTGGTTTTTGGTTATTAAATTGGTGTTTACGTTTATTTTTTTGCTGTTTTTCTTGTATATGACTTAACGAACAATTAATTTCATAGGTTTTAACACAATTTCTACCGCCTGCTTTGGCACGATAGAGGACAATATCTGCACGTTTAAGTAAATTATCCGCTGTATCACCGGCCTGGCATTCAACCACTGCAAAACTACAGGTAATATGTTCAATAGTATTAAAGCTTGCCTGTTCTATTTGTCGGCGTAGATGTTCCGCAGTCAGCTTTCCCTCCTCCAGTGAACTGCCATTAAGTAAAATAATAAATTCTTCGCCACCCCAGCGGGCAAAAAAATCTCTTTTTCTGATGTTGTTAGCAATTAACTGAACCAGTTCCTGTAATATTATGTCACCAACATCATGACCATAATCATCATTTACACGTTTAAAGTGATCAACATCAAAAAACACTAAAACAAAGGCTTCTTGCTGCAGTCTGTACCGATCAATATAGCGTTCAATTACTTGCTCGAACATGGCTCTATTGGCAATCCCTGTCAATATATCCGTTGTGGCTGACTGTTCCAGACGCAAATTTTCATCCACTAAGCGGGTAATATTGGTGAGTGAAAAGATATAGTAGTCAGAATCCTGCTTGTGGGTCATAGAAACCATAAAAGAAGATTTATCTACACCATGATTTACCTCACCTGATGCTGACTTGAAGCGTAAAATATGTTGAAAATCTGAATTATCACAGAAATATTGCAAAAAAATCTGACGTGACTGAATGATATTATCCTGCTCATCAATGGCCTGAATATAATCAAATAGACAAAAGTCTGAATAATCACCTGCCTGTAAAGGATAATAGCCAATAAAGTCCAACATGCTTTGATTAATATATTCAACACCAGTTGAGGATAATATCAGCATTAAATTTGGATTTGAGTCCGTTAGTATATGAAAATTTTCAGCCCCCTGTTTTAACTCTTTACACAGCTGTATTTTTTGGCTAACAGAGTCCAGGGTATTCAGTACCTTATTGGCGATAAAGGGTTTATCAACATATCCGTCAATTCCAACGCCCATAAATTTTATTAAGTTCTGCGATTCACAAAACGCCCCGCTGAGCAAAAATATTTGTACCGGATTTATTTTTTTTATGGATGACAGCAGGGGTAAAATTACTGTTTCAGACAGCTGGCAGTCTATTACCAGCAGATCAGGTAAAGAGTTCTTATACGTCGACAACCCTTGCTGGGTATTGCGATATAAAACCTCATGAACATATTTTCTCGTAATATCCAGAAATTGCTCACCCTCATGAGGATCATTTCCGATATACAATACGCGCATATTTTTTAATATAGAATATTTTTTCAAACTCACTGGCGCTCATAATCTATTAATAAATCATTGGCAGGCTGCTTAATTTTAAACACCCATATTCCCCTCTTTTTGTATATTAGGGTTTACCCATATTATTATAGACGACTTATGGCAATGTTCCAGTTTATTTCAAGCAATAAAGTCCTGCATTTCTATCAGAAAACAGCCCTTTCAAATACAAAATTTAAGCCTCTGGTTTATAAAATCACCTATTAAACAATATTACAATTTATGAACCATTTACTACCGAAAGATAGGCTTTTCTGTTTTTCAGTTTTTTACTATAACGATTTAATTCTGAAAATTTTTCCAGGAGGTCTGGAAACCAGAACAATAAATACCCCAGCATAATATCTGCAGTAGAAAAATTTTCACCTAATAAATATTTTTTATCATTTAATAATCTATTTAAAACTTTTAAATGGTAGATATATTGTTCCCTGTTCCAGTCAGCAAGCGCTGCTATACGCTTTGTTTGCGGTAAAATCTTACTGTGCAGCATAAAATGCCATGCATAGGGTTCCAATGTTGCAGTGACAAAAAACATCCATTGTTCATATTTCGCTCGCAATGGAGTGCCGATAGCTGGTGCCAGTGCTTTTTCTGGAT
>JALVAL010000613.1 GCA_027011205.1 Gammaproteobacteria bacterium | reverse complement strand
ATTGTTGCTCACTCAGTTCAGTCTGTTGAAGATCTTTAATTAGAAGCTGATAATTTTTATAAAATTTAGTCAGATATTTTTTGTCTTTGCGTATTATAAAATCTTTTTCATTACGTCTTAACATCAGCATATCTTTATACAGATGATAATTATTAAATTCTTTAAAAGTAGACTCAGCCTGATGTACGGAATGTCTTAAAGTGCCTCTATAACCGGAATTTTGATCCAGGCCAATTTTCTTTGAGATATTAACCAGGTTAAGAAAATCCCTTTTATATTCCAGAATGATTTTTCTCAGCAAGGTAAGTTTTTTAACCGGTATTGAATTAGCCAATAAAACCTGTTCCAGGTCGTTGATATGGTTTTGCATAATGGCATAGTTTTTTTCAAATTCATCCAGATATTTCAACTTACTGCGCAGTAGAAAATCTTTTTCATTGCGCCTTAAGGTTAACATATCGGACTGTAACTGGTTATTAATATCCTGAGCTTCAGCCAGATTGTTTAAGGTTGAAACAGACCAGTGCATAAAAACAATAGATAACAACATAGAAAGGCCGATGCTTGCCGCAATTAATAGCAGTTTGAACCTGATGGTCATGGTTTTCTCCGTCGTCATTGAAAAGGATATATAATATACTATTGGCAATTTTCCAATATACTTTAGTAAAACCAGCTGAAATTATAATAAGTTAAATAATAACAGGTGATTTTTCCAGGTTTAATACAGATGTCAGGGCAAAACATGCAAACTTTTATTTATAAAGGGAATAACAGAGCGGATTCTTATTTATATGTACTTCGGGAAGATGATTTTTCTGCTGTGCCGGAAATGTTGCTGAAAACACTGGGTAAGCTGGAGCTGGCCATGGAACTTGATTTGCACAGTGAAAAAATTCTGGCCCGGGCAGATATCAATAAAGTGATGCAGACTCTGCAACAGAATGGTTTTTATTTGCAAATGCCGGATGAATCAGAATCGCTGGCACTGGCTGGGAAAAAACCGGTTTCCAGCCCCGTTCCCAGACTATAATTCAATTTTTTTTCGGTAGATATAACCAGAGTGTTTTAACCAGTAAAAAATGGCAATACCTTCACCAATAACGGCTGGAATGCTGATGCGGTTTCGATACATGGTCAGCTCCGGATCAAGGGGCCAGAACATCCAGATCAGTAAAGCGATAAAATAGGCAGAAATATAGGTGGCTGCCAGACAGTTTAAAGCATCTTTAATGGTTTTATCCGGTGGGGCAATAAATCGAGCCATGACCAGCCATTGACCAATGGTAATAATGATCTGAATGGGCGCATTAATGAAAAAGGCCAGTATCATGGCATCAAGGATAGTATAAAGATCCATGGTCGCTCAGTTTTGTCCCCTGCAAATGAGGATAGCTGTAAACCCAGCACCTCGCTTTAAAAGACGAGGCTTTTGGGACATAGTTGTCACCTCTGCTATTTTCGGACAGGCTCCTAGGTAAAGGTGAATTTTTATTGTTTTTCTGGAGTTTTACCCATCATAAATTCCAGTAGTGCTTTTTGGGCGTGCAGGCGATTACCCGCTTCATCCCAGACCACACTCTGGCTGCCGTCTATAACTGAGGCACTCACTTCTTCACCGCGATGGGCCGGCAGACAATGCATAAACAGGGCGTCTTTATTTGCCTGAGCCATGAGTTTGTCATCCACAATAAATCCGTCAAAGGCTGTTTCCCGACGAGCCTGTTCTTCTTCCTGTCCCATCGATGTCCAGACATCGGTAACCACCAGATCTGCGCTGGTGGCAGCATCCATTGGGCTGCGGGTGATCTTAACCTGATCCCCTGCGGCATCAACAATACTTTGCACCGGGTCATAACCTTCCGGGCAGGCGATATTCAGTTTAAACCTCCACTGGCGAGCGGCATTAATATAGGAGTGACACATATTATTGCCATCACCAATCCAGGCCACGGTTTTACCCTCAATATTGCCGCGATGTTCCTGATAGCATTGCATATCAGCGAGTAACTGACAGGGGTGATACCTATCCGTCAGGGCATTTATCACAGGGACTGAAGAATATCGGGTAAAGGTTTCCAGTTTTTCATGTTCAAAGGTACGGATCATAATAATATCCACCATTTGAGATAAAACACGGGCACTGTCTTCAATCGGTTCGCCCCGACCTAACTGAGTATCCCTTGGGGACAGAAATAATGCGCCGCCGCCAAACTGCAGCATACCGGTTTCAAAAGAAACCCGGGTACGGGTGGAAGATTTTTCAAAAATCATAGCCAGCATACGGTTTTTCAGGGGTTCGTAAATTTCGCCGGATTTCTGTATTTGTTTCAGTATCATGGAGCGATCCGTCATTTTTCTCAGTTCATCACTGGAAAAATCCATGAGTGTTAAAAAGTGGCGTAATTTATTTTCAGTTGTCATTGTTTCTCTCCTGCAGGGCAGGTTATGAATAGAACTATTTACCGAAACGTATAATGAAAAAGTGTAATTTTTCTTTTACTCCATTTTCAACGACTTACCGTCGTCAAAAATGAGCGGCACGTTCCTGTGCGGCAAGTGTGCATCAATAAACGAATGCATACTATTTATGTGTTAACCAGTTCGGTGATGAGTTCACTGACAATCTGTATGATTGTATCAGCCTGTTCTCTGCTGGTAATTAAGGCCGGTAATAAACGGATAACCTTCTCTGCAGTCACATTAATTAAGAGTTTTTTATCCAGAGCTCGTTGCACCAGTTCTGTACAGGGACGATCCAGCTCAATTCCAATCATCAGCCCCTTGCCGCGGATATCCACAACAATATTCTGCTCAATTAAGCCACTTAAAGAGTGTTTGAACTGTTGTTGAAAATAGGCACCCAGATCGGCAGCAGTCTGAGTCAGATTGTTTTTTTCCATAACTTCCAGTGTGGCCAGAGCGGCTGCACAGGCAAGGGGAGTGCCGCCAAAAGTAGAACCATGAGTACCCGGGGTTAAGGTTTCGGCTGCAATACCTCTGGCCAGACAGGCTCCAATCGGGAAGCCGTTAGCCAGTCCCTTGGCCAGCGTCATTACATCGGGAACTACATTGCAGTGTTGACCTGCAAACCACTGGCCGGTACGGCAGACACCGGTCTGGATCTCATCCAGAATCATCAGATAATGGTTATTATCACAGTACTGTCTGATTTCCTGTAAATAACTGTCCGGCGGGGTGGCCAGACCACCTTCACCCTGTATCGGCTCCACCATAATAGCCACTATCTGATCGTTATTGTTGCAGGCAGATTTGATGGCATCCATATTATTGTAATCAACATGAATAAAACCCGGCACCAGCGGTTCAAAACCATTTTGTATTTTAGGATTACCGGTAGCTGATAAAGTTGATAAGGTTCGGCCATGGAAACTTTTATTGGCAACAATAATAGTGGGCAGTGAAATACCCCCGTTATGACCATAACGGCGGGCAATCTTAATGGCTGCCTCATTAGCTTCAGCACCTGAGTTACAGAAAAAGACTCGCTCCATTGAGGATAATTCGCACAATTTGTCCGCCAGTTTTTCCTGATTGGGTATGCCGTATAAATTGGATGTATGCACCAGTGTGGCGGCCTGCTTACAGATAGCATCCGCAACAGCGGGATGAGCATGACCCAGGCCGCATACTGCAATACCCGTCAGAGCATCCAGATAAGCGTTGCCATGGATATCAAAAAGATAACAACCTTCACCTTTGATAAAGCTGACGGGTAAGCGGCCATAGGTATTCATAATATGATCAGACATTAATAATTCGACTTTTTAATTCATTAATAAGCAAGAAATGCGTTACAATTTTCAGGAGCGGTCATAGAGCCAATGCTCTATGACCGCCCAAAATAAAAAAGCAGCCGGTAAGACTGCTTTTTTGTAAACCAGACATTATATTGATATATTTTACTCAAATCAAGCTGATTAAATACAGGACAATTTTATGATCAATGCCAGTATCCCCCTTTCCATTGAACAGCGAAATCAGGCCTATCTAGACTGGATAAATCTTTGCAATCAATTTGATAAAAATGATTTTCTGCCTTTTTTTATTGATGATGTTCTGCTTGGCTATATACATAAAGATAAAAAACAGGTATTTAATGGCTTTGAATCTCTGATAATATTCAGTGACTTTCATAAACAGGAAGGAATAACCTTTCATCCGACCATCAACACCTTTGAATTGCGTACTCAGGCGGCAGATGAGCTTGCCCGCAGCTGGTTTAAGTCGGGTGTGATCCGTTCCTGGGTAGGGGAGCAGTATGATGTAAATAGCGGATTTAATCATCCTTCATTCTTTACCATAGAACGGGCGGCATCCTCCTTGCTGGGGATAAAAAAATACGGCATTCATCTCAATGCCTGGGTTGAGCAGCAAGGGGAGCTTTACCTATGGGTAGCTCGACGTTCAAAAAATAAGCCCACTTTTCCCGCTAAGCTGGACCATCTGGTGGCCGGAGGTCATGGAACAGGGTTTAGCATTGAGCAGACCATGATTAAAGAATGTTCTGAGGAAGCCGGGATACCCGAAGCTATTGCTGGTACAGCCAGACCTGTTTCCATGGTGACCTATAATATGGATGCGGAGCAGAAATTACAGCAGGATAATTTATTTATTTATGATTTAAAACTGGAGCCTTCCTTTGAACCTGAAAATTACGATGGGGAAGCGGAAGCGTTTTATCTCTGGCCTGTCGATAAAGTACTGAATACTGTAGCAATGACGGATGATTATAAAACCAATTGCAATCTGGTCATTATTGATTTTGCCATTCGTCATGGTTTTTTAAAACCAGACCAGCCTTTTTATACGGATATTTGTGCCGGGCTGCAGCAGAAAATTTAACCCCTTTAAAATCTTGATAGGTGAAAATAATAATAATACTTAACTTAATGATACCACCCAGTACTATCTCCAGACTAAGTCAGCAGAGCAATGAGCAATCTGCCTAACTGGTAGAACGGAATGGAAAATCTGCAATTTCTCATTCATGTATTTCCAGTCAGTAAACAGAGCTGATTATTATTTGTAATATTTCTGAAATAGTCTATCTTTATAATCGTGCTTGAACTTGATAGTTTGCGGGAGTAATATAACT
>JALVAL010000612.1 GCA_027011205.1 Gammaproteobacteria bacterium | reverse complement strand
ATTAAAAGAGTTTTATAGTATTCACTATCATCCGGGTAATGCTGTTTTTATGACCTTTGGTGATATTCCCGCGCAGGTTCATCAGCAAAAATTTGAACAGAAGGTCCTGTCCCGATTTAATAAATCGGAGCATGTAATTAGCGTTAATGATGAAAAACGCTATTTTTCTCCAATTAATATTGAAGAAAGTTATCCGCTGGATCCCGAAGAAGACAGCCATAATAAAACGCATTTAATTCTGTCCTGGTTACTGGGGCATAGTATTAATCTGGAACAACAGCTCGAAGCACAGTTTCTGTCCAGTTTATTACTGGATAATTCCGCCTCACCTCTGACTCAGGCACTGGAAACCACAGATCTGGGCCAGTCGCCATCGCCCATATGCGGTCTGGAAGACAGTAATAGAGAAATGAGCTTTTTATGCGGTCTGGAAGGTTCATCACCGGAACATGCTCAGGCATTTGAAGAACTGGTGTTTAAAGTGCTGGAAGAGGTTGCACAAAAGGGTATCGATCCGGCTCAGGTTGAAGCTGTGCTGCATCAACTGGAATTAAATCAGCGTGAAATCGGGGGTGATCATTATCCTTTTGGTTTACAGTTAATTCTTTCCGGGCTTGCCACGGCCATTCATCGTGGTGATGTCATAGAACATATGAACCTGGATAAAGCGCTGGAAAAATTAAGAGCAAAAGCAGAAAATCCGGATTATATTAAACAGCTGGTTCAGACCCAGCTGCTTAATAATCCACACCGGGTACGTATTACCTTTAAGCCTGATCAGCAAATGGAACAGCATCGTACTGAGGCAGAAAAAGCCCGCCTGCGGGATATTAAAGCACAATTAAGCGATCCCGAAAAAGAGCAGCTTATTGAACTGGCGGAAAAACTGCTACAGAGACAGAATCAGAATGAGGACAAAATTGAAGATATTCTGCCTAAAGTGACTGTTAGTGATGTGCCTGAACATATTAAGGTACCCGACTGTCTGGAGTCTGCAGCTAAAGACTTAAAAATTGCTCATTATCATCAGGGCACTAATGGTCTGGTTTATCAACAGTTTATTCTTGATTTACCCAATTTTACTGCGGATGAACATCAGTACTTACCGGTGTTCAATTATTGTTTTGGTGAGCTGGGTTGTGGGGATCAGGATTATCTGCAGATGCAGGTTCGCCAGTCACTGGTGTCCGGTGGTATTCATGCCTATCACAGTTTACGCGGTATGATAGACAATGCCCAGCAGGTTAGAGGCTTTTATGTCATTTCCGGTAAAGCGTTATTACGCAATCATGCGGCCATGTCAGAATTACTAAAACTGACCTTTGAAGCCATCCGTTTTGATGATCCGGCTCGTATAAAAGAACTGATTTCCCAATTGCGTATGCGCAAGGAGCATAGTGTGACTGGTAGCGGTCATTCACTGGCTATGCAGGCGGCCAGCAGTGGTATGAGTCCGGTTGCCAGCCTGGACCATAAAAATAAAGGTCTGGCCAGTATCGACTTTATCAAACAGCTGGATAATGAACTGCAGGCCGATACCGATAATGAAAAAATCAATGCTTTAATAGCGCGTATGCAAGACATTCATCAGAAACTATTACAGTCTCCAGCTCGCTTTTTATTGATCTGTGAACAGGATGCTTATGCAGGCTGTGAACAGGATATTTTTACTCACTGGCAAAACCAGTCTCTCACCCCGGGCGATGATGAACGGTTGCTCAACCTGGAACCGGTTCAGGAAACCATTAACCAGGCCTGGCTAACCAGTACCCAGGTAAATTTTTGTGCCAAAGCTTATGCCACGGTACCGGTTGGTCATACTGATGCCGCGCCGTTAACTGTTCTGGGAGGCTTTCTGCGTAATGGTTTTTTACACCGGAGCATTCGTGAACAGGGCGGGGCTTATGGCGGTGGTGCCAATCAGGATTCAGCCAATGGCTGCTTTAAATTTTTCTCTTATCGTGATCCGCGGCTGAGCGATACACTCAATGATTTTAATAAATCCATTGACTGGCTGCTGGAAACCCGTCATCAACCACAGGCACTGGAAGAGGCCATTCTGGGTGTTATCAGCAGCATAGACAAACCTGCTTCACCTGCCGGGGATGCCAAACAGGCCTATCATAACAGCCTGTTTGGTCGTACCTCAGAACAGCGTCAGGCCTTCCGGCAGCAGATCCTTGCTGTGACTATTGATGATTTAATCAGAGTGGCCAGACAATACCTGCAAAATACTCCGCAGAGTATTGCTGTGATCAGTAATCATGACCACCAGGAGGAATGTTCACAACTGGGTCTGGATATTATAAATCTGGGATAATGATTGAATGAGTTTAACCTTAAAACAGGCATTTTATTTTTTTCGCCAGAATATTGTTCGGCTGCTGGGTTTTGCCTTTGCTATTGGAATACTGGTAGTATTGCTGGCTCAGATCCTGACCCCGATTTTTCTGGGTGATCTTAAAGCAGAAGATATTAATCCGGAAACTATCCGACCATTTGCCCAGTTCATGAATCTGATCATCAAACCGATATATACCGGTGGGCTTATTGCCCTTATTTTGAGTCTGGCCACCGGGCAGGGTAAAACCATCTTTAATTGCCTATGGCTGGGAATATTACGCTGGCCATTTATGTTTATGGCAAATGTAATGACATCACTGGTCATTTTTGCCGGTTTAATGCTCTTTATTTTACCCGGTATCTGGTTGTTTACCCGGCTGTTTCTGGTTCCCTATCTGGTGATGATTGATCGTCAGTCTCCATTAACCGCCATGATTAACAGTTTCCAGTACACAAAAGGTTATTCCCTGACCATATTTAACGATATTCTGGTACTGGTGGTTATTTTTATTGTGCTGCTATTAATACTGGGTTTTTTACAGGTTCTTCATCCCTTAATTCTGCTACTGGTTATTCTGCTGTTTCAGAGTATGGCTAATGTACTTTATTACCGCCATTACGAAATTCTGGTGGCTGAAAAAAAACCACTGGAAAACGATGATCAAGTAGACAAGTAGTACATTTCAGCTATATTTATTTATAAAAATAATGTAACTATTTAATTGACCCGACAACAAATAAATTTTGGAACATTCCTTAAAATACGATCTTAAACAGATCCGCAAGTACTTTCCTGAAACTTCAGGCAGCTATCTCCCGGCTATTTTCCCGCTGGGCTATTTCGTTCGTCGTAATGAGCCAAGACTGCTTTATGTTACCCAGATCAACATGCAGTATGAAGGCCACAGTTATGAGGTGAGAAGTAGAAATCTGTCAGCTAATGGCCTGCAGGTTTATATGCCCAGAACCTTTATCCTGGAAGGTAAAACAGTCCAGCTAAGTTTTGATAAATTCCGTGATAAACAAAACAGCATACTCGGTGGTATAGATGAATTTACCTCGTTTGAAAATATAGATTATTTAATCAGAGATGTTCAGCATAGCGGAGAAAAAACCTATATCAGTCTGGTCCAGAAAAACCTGCCTGCAGCTACCCGGGATTTTTTTGAGCGTTTTATTGCCGGTAACCGGTTACGCTATAAAATAGATGCAGCTGATCGTATCTTTGCTTCTAAAGCTCAGTATTATGAAAATCTCTATACCATAAATATGCAGCATGTACCGATTTTTGTTCGCTGGAATAAAAGTATAGGCTTTCATGTTGATACTATTGTTAAAACTGAATGTAATAATGATTTCTTTGAATACTTTTCAAATCATCATGGCTTCCCGGATTTTCGTTTCTTCTGCCTGACGACCCGGATAGAAAAATTTGCCGAACTGGCCCGTAATAACCAGTCTGCTATTTTATTTTGTTATTATGAAAACGATACTCTAAATACCATTTTTGATTTTGAAATAAGCAATAAAGATGATATCGCTCATATTCTGACAAAGGTAATTGGCTGTAAAGGGCGAATATTCAAAGCATCAACTAATTTGAATAAAAAACCTGCCGCTGAAAAAATCACCTCCATGTTAAGCAAAATTCAGAAGATTGATGCTCATGCCTCCAGTAGTATTGATCAGCGTGCTCAGGAATCTATTGCTCAGGTCATTTTTACTGATATTACTCTGATTTATTCCAGACAGTCATATTTTTCCCTGCCACTTCATTTTAAAGCGGGGATACCGGTTGATATTAAGGTCTTTCGGGCAAATACCTGGGTTAGAATGGCGGATGCACAATTACTTGAGACATTCGATGAGAGTGAATTTAATCAACCGGAAATTATTCATTTCGGTATTGGCCATAATCGTTATGATCCTCGCTATCATTATGAAATGGATGTTTCTATTCATTATAATAATCAGATTTATGCAGGTAAAACCATCGATTTTTCTCGTTCCGGACTGGGGCTGGTCATTAAACAGCTCACTGATATTGAGCAGGGGAGTGATATTGAAATTACCTTTTCCAGTTTATTAATTAAGGGTATTTCCACACAATTAAAGTCTATACCTCATAAAGTGATGCTGTCCCGCCGAACCAGTGCTGGTTTGTTTCTTGGGGTTGTTCGGAATAATGCTGCCTGTAATCCTGAAATTAATCGCTTTTTTACTCGTCTAGTGCACCGCAATAAGGCTAAACTGGAATTATGTATTAAGGATAAGGTTGACTATGTTAGTACCATTTTTTATGAAGCTTTTGTTAATGAAAATAACCAGACCATTCCTATTGTTATTACCCGTGACAGAAAGAATCAGCGTTATATCCGTGAAATCGGATTAAATGAGCCGCCATGCCATCTGGCTGATAAGCTTTATATCAGAGGACATGGCTATGACTTTAGATTTTTGACAACACCTTTACGTCTGGATGAACTGCATCAGCGTGTTATTAAATCGACAGCTATAAATAATCAAAGTTTTATGCTGTATTTTTTTAAGGGAATCAATGAAACGGGCAATCAGAGTATATTCTCTATTACAGACTTCGAAATTATCAGAGACGAACAGCTGGAAAAAGTCATTCAAATTGTATTGCAGAATAAAGGTGCCTGCGTCAGAGTTCAGTTTATTAATAATCTAATCATTGATAAGTTATATCAGAATATGACCCTGGATAAGGTAGAAGCCCTTAATAAAGCCTCTGCACACATATTAACTCAGGAATAC
>JALVAL010000611.1 GCA_027011205.1 Gammaproteobacteria bacterium | reverse complement strand
GTATTAACAGAATAAATGTGAATTTTAAAAAATTATACATAAATGCCACAAGCCTTTCCTGTTCAGGATCCTTATAAAATGTCAGAGAACACTAATCTATTCAATGCTTCCCTCTGGGGAGAAACAAATCAATAATAATCTGGGTATTATCTAACCCACAATATCCAGCACCCGCCGCCTGAATTTAACGCCCAGTTCCCCTGCTTTGGCTTCACAGGCATTAATATCCACACCTTCCAGGCCATCAATAGCGGTGGCCGTAGTATCAGGAATATAAGACGGTGCCAGACGTAAAAAATCCAGCATCTGCTCATAAGAACCTTTTAGAGCCGGTACACAATGGCGGTTATAAACCACTTCATTCTGAGCATTCATGGAAACAGACAGGGCATCCACGCAGCTTGCCAGTTCCGGCAGGATATTATGTTTATTCACCAGATTACCCAGACCATCGGTATTGACTCTAACCGGCGTACCGCTTTGATGACAATAGTCGGCAATGGCCAGCAGTTCTTTTAATCTGAGGGTAGGCTCACCAAAGCCACAAAATACAATTTCATCGTATTGAGTGGGGTCACCCATAGCGTCAATATATTCCGCAACTGGATGGCGGGTAGATAATAGCAGATTATATTCGTGCACATCCATACTACCCTGTATTTTCGGGCAAAATTCACAGGCCAGAGTGCAGCGATCCGTCAAATTAATATACAGCTTGTTTTCTATGGTATAAACCAGTGTTTCACGAGACGGATTATGATCCACTGGTATTTCGACATTGGCTTTGCTCAAATTGATTTCCTGTTGGCTTTGTTATTCTATAACTGATTTTAAATCTGAAGTTAAACGATGTACGGAATGGCATCGGGCACAGACTTTAACGGCAAACTCACCCAGTTTACCACCGGCTTGCTGCTGATCCTGCTTATTTAAGTACTGTTCCAGTTCCGGTAATAAGCTGTCCGCTTCGGACATAATACGTTTAACAGGGACACTGTCCTGCTTATGGCAATGACTGCAGGTAGATGATAAATCATTTAAATACTGTTTAACCGGAGTCAGTGCCGTGACGGCCTTATTAAAATATTTATCTTTAATAGCAATATTTACCCGGTTAAGCGAATCGGATAAAAGCGCCATTAGTTCATCATAGTCCAGCTCTTCTCCTGACGCTTTGACAGTCACCGTCTCCCCACTAAAATCTGGAGTTCTAAATAACAGGGTTGCTACGGTTTGATAATCATCATGACAGATTCTGCAGCTTTTACCCAGTTTCTTTAATATTGCAGGTATTTCTGCATATTGGCTACTTTTAACCGCTTTTGTCAGTATTTCCAGCTTTTCAGGATATAAATATTTTTCCCATTGCGGCATCATCTGAGCAATAGAAAGATAGTCTTTAGCAAATTTATCTGACCATTTTTCCAGCCCGGCCTGATGGTTTTGACGGGCATAATCATTCATTGCCAGCAGTTCCCGCCGCAAACGAAACATCGTATGCAGCCAGACCTGTCTTTTATTGGCCGGTTTATACCATTTTGCCAGTTCTTTGGGGGGTAATTTCAGAGTAATGGTTCGCTCTGTCGGATTTGAGCTATTCTCCTGCGCCATAATCAAGGGACTGTAACACAAACCGGAAATAATCGTGCAATAAAGACAATATGAAAGGAATTTCAGCATAATATATATCTCATTATTGGCTCAGGATCAGGCTCTGGAACTGAACCTGGCGCTTGCGGTATTAATTTTAATCACTTCACCCTGTTCCAGATATTCCGGCACCTGTACCACCAGACCGGTTTCCAGTGTGGCAGGCTTGGTCCGGGCAGACGCTGAGGCCCCTTTAATAGCCGGCGAAGTTTCCACAACTTTTAAATTAACCGTAGTGGGTAACTCAATACCAATCAGATTGTCTTCAAACAACATCCCTAGCACCCCTTCCTGGCCATCCACCAGAAAACCAGCGGCCTCATCCAGTTCTTCAACCGACAGTGAATACTGATTATAATCTTCCGTATCCATAAAATGATAAAATTGATCGTCTTTAAACAGAAACTGCAGCATGGTGCGGGTACAATCCGCCTCTTTCAGAAAATCGGTACCAATCAGGGTCTGTTCAATTTTCTGTTTTTTTTGAATATTCATAAAAGTCACCCTATAGAGCGTATTAGCACCCCGTGATGACGGGCTGCGAACATCGATATTGCGTACCAGTAAGAGCTGACCATCCTGTTCAATAATGGTCCCTTTTTTTAAATCAGCCGCTTTTGGCATGGGTTTCTTCTCATAATATTTAAACCTACCATTATTTTAATAAAATGTACCAAAAAGCAACTATTATTTTTACTCAAAAAAGTGTATATTCACACGATTAAATTTTTCGTTTTCCCTTTTTATTTTTTCAGGAGTTATTCATGAAACTGATTCTTTTAGGTGCACCCGGTGCAGGTAAAGGCACTGTTGCTAAATTATTAACAAAAATGGACGGTTCTGTTCAGATTTCGACGGGTGACATTCTACGTGCAGCGGTTGCTGCCGGTTCAGAGCTGGGCAAAAAAGCAGAAGCTGCCATGAAAGCAGGAGATCTGGTTTCTGATGATCTGATCATGGGTATTATGGGTGAGCGCCTGAAAGAAGACGATTGTAAAAATGGTTACCTGCTGGACGGATTCCCACGTACCATTCCTCAGGCAGAAGCTCTGAAAGTATTACTGGCTGACATGGGTGAAACACTGGACGCAGTAGTCAATATTGATGTACCTCGTGATGTTATCCTGGATCGTCTGACGACTCGTCGTACCTGTACTGATTGTGGTGAAATCTACAATGTTAAGTCTAATCCACCTAAGGTTGAAGGTGTCTGTGACAAGTGCGGCGGCCCGGTTGTTCAGCGTGATGACGAAACCGAAGAAGCCATCAGCAACCGTCTGGACGTTTACAATGAAAAAACAGCCCCTCTGGCCGGCTTCTACGAAAAAGAAGGTATGTTACTGACGGTTGAAGCCACTTCAAGTGATGACGTAATTAATGCGATTAAGGAAAAACTGGGTAAATAATCCATAATCCTGCATAATATTGGGCTAAACTGTTTATATTTCAAAATAATTTTTCAAAAATAATAAACAAATAATAAACAGTTTAGCCCAGATTTTTATATATTTCAGACGACGGATAAGTCTGAAGCAATTAAATACAACGGACGTAAAATGCATTTTAACAGCGCTAACAGCAGTTGCTTTAATCTGACGATTGCCCAACTGCAGCACGAAGACCTTCGTGTTATTCGTTTTAAACTTAAAGAACGCCTCAGCGATCTTTTTGAACTCAAAATAGAGTTTATTTCAGACAGTCATACTCTGGATTTAAGCAGGCTTATACACAAAGCAGTCCGCTTCTCATGGCTTACAGAAGATAATATTCAATTTGCCAACGGCATTATCAGTAGTACAGCATGTCTGGACATCGGTACTCGCTTTGCTCGCTATGCCATAACTATCGTTCCCCGTATCTGGCTGTTAAATTTTAGAAAAGGCTGTCGTATTTTTCAGGATTCAAGCGTCCCTAAAATAATAAGCACGCTTTTTAATGACGCCGGTCTGGTAGAATCTGAACATTATCAATGGTCAACCGATCGTGATTATCCACCACGCCAATACTGCACCCAGTACAATGAGACAGAATGGCAGTTTATCAGCCGGCTGCTTTCAGAAGAAGGTATCCATTTTCATTTCCAGCATGACCCTCTCCGGCACCTGTTGGTTTTAGGCGACAGCAAAACTGCGTTCAAACGAATAGAGTTAGATCCAGCCCTTGTTTATAACACCCGTTCCGGATTGATTGAAACACAGGAACATATTAATAGTTTTGGCTTTGAACACCGGATCATAAGCAATATCAGCAGCGTTAGAGATTATAATTTTAAAACCCCGCGCCGCAGTTTACAGGGCTCTGCCCGGCTGGCAGAAAACAGTTCTCTGGAAGACTATCACTACCCGGGTCTTTACCGCAAAGAATCCGAAGCACAGTTTTATGCCGCCTTAAAACAGCAACAGCATAATGTGCTGGAAAAAACCGGTCAGGGTAAAAGTAATGTGCAGCGATTACGTGCCGGGCAATTATTTACCTTATCAGAACACCGTTTAAAGCATCAGAATATAGAACAACTGCTGGTGACCGTGACCCATATCGGTGAGCAACTGCAGTCACTGGATGAAGACACCCCTGTCAGTATGGAAAACAGCCAGTATTATAATGACTTTACCACCATACCCGGCAGCACGGTTTTCCGGGCACAGCAACAGGAACGAGATTGCCTGATACATGGTCAGCAATACGCATTTGTAACCGGCCCCCAGGGAGAAGAACTCTATCTTAATGAATACGGCCAGATAAAAGTACAGTTCCTGTGGGATCGAGAAGGCCAGCAGGATGAAAAAACCACCTGCTGGATCCGTACAGACAATGAGATTGCCGGTAAACAGTGGGGACACATCATGCCACCGCGCACAGGGCAGCTGGTACTGGTGGAATTTGAACAGGGCAACCCTGACAGACCACTGATCAGCGGCAGACTCTATCACGGAGATAGTCTGCCCCCCTATCCCCTGCCGCAGCACAAAACCCGCAGCACCACCAAAACCCATTCCACACCGGATGGTCAGGGTTATAATGAAATTCGTTTTGAAGACAGACAATCACAGGAGCAGATTTATTTTCATGCCGAAAAAGATCAGGATATCCGTTGTAAAAATGACAGACGCGAATTTATTGCCAACACCCGGTCACTGATTGTTGATAATGATAAATACGAACACATAAAAAAAGACCAGCACCAGAAAGTACAGCAAAACCTGCAGCAGAAAATCGGCACACAGCTCTCAGAGCAGATTGGCGACAGCAAACAGCTCAAGGTCGGTCAGAAATTTCTGCAGTCCGCAGGCAATGTAATCCACATAAAATCCAGCAGCACCATCCTGGAGGCGGGAACCGAACTGACCTTTAAGGCCTCCGGCGGCTTTATCAAAATTGACGCTTCCGGTGTCACTATTAATGGTATCCAGGTTAATTTAAACGGCGGCGGCAGCCCCGGCTCTGCCGCTTCCTCGGCTCCTCAAACACCCACAATGGCAG
>JALVAL010000610.1 GCA_027011205.1 Gammaproteobacteria bacterium | reverse complement strand
GTTAATACAGCGTGGCCAAAAGCAGATTAAGCCCCGGCAATACTGGGAAATACCCTTTGAAGCGAACACAGGTATCAGTCAGAAAGATGCTTCTGTTGAATTAATTGAACGCTTAAAAGAAGCGGTAGATATTCGTATGATTGCCGAAGTGCCTTTAGGGGCCTTTCTTTCTGGAGGAGTAGATTCCAGTGGGGTGGTGGCCATGATGTCCCAACTGCAGGATAAACCGGTTAATACCTGCTCTATCGGCTTTAATGATAAAAAGTATAATGAATCTGAATATGCACAGATGATGTCTGAGCGGTACGATACTAATCATTATGTAGAAACAGTAGAAACCGATGATTTTGAACTGCTGGATAAACTGGCATTATTGTACGATGAACCGTATGCAGATAGTTCGGCTATTCCAACTTACAGAGTATGTCAGTTAGCCAGGAAAAATGTCACTGTAGCCTTATCCGGTGATGGTGGAGATGAACCTTTATCAGGTTATCGTCGTCATATCTGGCATATGAATGAAGAAAAAGTTCGCTCATTGCTGCCATATGGTATCCGTAAACCAGTATTTGGTACTTTAGGTAGACTCTACCCAAAAGCTGACTGGGCTCCTAAAATATTTCGAGCCAAAACCACCTTTCAGGCTCTGGCTCGCAGTTCAGTGGAAGCCTATTTTAATACGGTTGCCATAATGCCGGATGATCAAAGAAATAAACTCTTTAGTCCGAAAATGAAACAGCAACTGGCTGGTTATCAGGCGGTAAATGTATTTGAGCAGTATGCTAACAAGGCACCGGGAATAGCTGCTGAAGATCCTCTGGCTTTAATTGAATATCTGGATATGAAAACTTATCTGGTGGATGATATTTTAACTAAAGTGGATCGTGCCAGTATGGCTCATTCATTAGAAGTACGGGTACCTATGCTGGATCATAAATATATTGAATGGATATCCGGTTTGCCAGCAAAATTAAAACTTAAAGGACAGACGGGTAAGTATATTCTTAAAAAGGCACTTGAACCTTATGTCCCTGATGATGTGTTGTATAGAAAAAAAATGGGTTTTGCTGTGCCTTTAGAAAACTGGTTTCGAGGCCCGTTAAAAGAACGAATTTCTCAAACAATTTTAAGTGATGAATTTCTGGATTCTGGATTTTTTAATCCTGACTATATAAGAGATATGATTAATATGCATCATTCAGGTAAGCGAGAAAATAGTTCAGCTATATGGACTTTAATGATGCTGGAATCTTTTCAAAGACAAATTTTAAACAAGTAAAATAAATCCTTTACTACTCCTTCTCCCCTCCGGGAGAAGGCAAGGGTGAGGGCCAATATAAACGGGAAGAAATATGAAAGTAACTATTTTTGGAACAGGCTATGTTGGCCTGGTAACAGGAGCCTGTCTGGCAGAAGTGGGACACAATGTCACCTGTGTGGATGTTGATGAGGCAAAAATTGAAGGTTTAATCAATGGAATTATGCCTATATACGAACCGGGTCTGGATTCTATAGTTTTAGAAAACCATAAAGCTGGTCGGCTAAACTTTACCACTGATATAGAAGCAGGTGTTAAGTTTGCCAATATTCAGTTTATTGCTGTAGGAACACCTCCTGATGAAGATGGTTCCGCCGATCTGCAATATGTGGTATCAGTAGCCAATAGTATCGGCCAGTTTATGGATGATGAAAAAATAGTTATCGATAAATCTACAGTTCCGGTCGGTACCGGTGATAAAGTCGCACAAGCCTTATCGGAGCAATTAACTGCTCGTGGTAAAGATATTCCATTTCATGTTGTTTCCAATCCAGAATTTTTAAAAGAAGGGGCTGCTGTTAATGACTTTATGAAGCCTGATCGTATTGTTATCGGTACTGATAATGTAGAGGCAGAAAAAGTTATCAAAGAGCTCTATGCACCTTTTAATCGTAACCATGATCGCATTATCTTTATGGATATTCATTCAGCAGAACTAACTAAATATGCTGCCAATTCTCTATTAGCTACTAAAATCAGTTTTATGAATGAAATATCTAATCTGGCTGAACGTTTAGGTGCTGATATTGAACAAGTCCGCTTAGGTATCGGTTCTGATCCGAGAATAGGTTATCACTTTATCTATCCAGGCTGCGGCTATGGAGGTTCCTGCTTTCCTAAAGACGTACAGGCTTTAGCCAGAACCGCCAGACAAGTCGGTTATAATGCAGAACTGCTTGAAGCCGTTGAATCTGTAAACTATCGTCAAAAAGAAGTACTATTTAATAAAATAAAAACCCATTTTAATGGCGGAGAAAATATCAAAGGTAAAACCATTGCCTTATGGGGTCTGGCCTTTAAACCTAACACCGATGATATGCGCGAAGCTGCCAGCCGAACTCTGATGGAATCATTATGGCAAGCCGGAGCCAATGTCCAGGCCTATGACCCGGAATCTATGGAAGAAACTCAACGTATTTATGGTAACCGCGACGACTTACAACTAATGGGTACCAAAGAAGCCTGCCTGAAAAATGCCGATATGCTTGTCATTTGCACTGAATGGAAACAATTCCGCGCCCCGGACTTCGACCTGATCAAAAATGAAATTTCAGAACCAGTAATATTTGATGGCCGTAATCTTTATGAACCAGAACTGATGCACGACAAGGGCTTTGCTTACTACGCGATAGGGCGGGGGGATAGTATAAAGAGATAGTGTTCAGCGCTGAGCGTTCAGAAAGAGCTAGAGCTTTTGAGTAATATTGATAAGTTAAAGGAGTAGCTTATGCGATGTGAAAGGCTGGATGTATGGAAACAAAGTTGTCGATTAAGTGTAGCTGTTTTTAAAAACTTCTTTGATTGCAGGGATTATGGTCTTAAGGATCAAATAACTCGTAGTTCTTTATCTATTGCCAGCAATATTGCTGAAGGTATTGAAAAAGAGTCAGACAGAGAAAAAATACGATTTATTGAAATAGCCAGGGGTTCTGGGGCAGAATTAATCACTCAGACATATATTGGAATTGAAATTGGTTATATAAAAAATCCATTGGAATTAATTGGGTTAATGAAGTACAAGAGATTTTAAAAATGCTCAATGGCCTTAAAAAAACTTATAGGAGGTAAGCAAAGAGTATTGGTGTCAAGTGTCAAGAATGGGCTCTTACTATGCTCTTTCTCAACGCTCAACGCTCAACGCTCAACGCTGAATTTTCATGAAAATTCTAGTAACCGGCGCCGCCGGATTCATCGGTTCTAAACTTTCCGAACAACTTTGCCTCAGGGGAAATGATGTTGTTGGTATTGATATTTTAAACGACTATTATGCGGTTAGTTTGAAAGAGGCTCGTTTAAAGCGTATTGAAGACACCTTATCCTCTGGATCTGAATCAACGGGTTCATTTCAATTTATAAAAATGGATCTGGCTGATCGTGGTGCAATGGAAAAACTGTTTGCAGAAGAGCAGTTTGATAAAGTAATGAATCTGGCCGCTCAGGCCGGTGTTCGCTATTCCATCGAAAATCCGCTTTCTTATGTTGCAAGTAATATTGTGGGCTTTGCCCATATTCTGGAAGGATGTCGTCATAATAAGGTCAAGCACCTGGTTTATGCATCATCCAGCTCTGTTTACGGCTTAAACGAAAGTATGCCGTTTTCAGTGCATGATAATGTGGATCATCCTATATCTTTGTATGCCGCATCCAAAAAATCCGGTGAACTAATGGCTCATACCTATAGCCATCTTTACCAGTTACCCACTACAGGATTACGTTTTTTTACCGTATATGGTCCCTGGGACAGGCCTGACATGGCTTTGCAAAAATTTGCCAAAGCTATATTCGAAGATAAAGCTATTGATGTCTACAATTACGGTAAACACCGCAGAGATTTCACCTATATCGATGATATTGTTGAAGGCATTATCCGGGTACTGGACAATGTTGCTCAGCCAAACCCTGACTGGAGTGGCCAGACACCCGATCCCGCCAGTAGCCCGGCTCCCTGGCGTATTTACAATATCGGTAACCAGCAGCCGGTAGAATTATTAACTTACATAGAAACCCTGGAAAAATACCTGGGCAAAAAAGCTGAAAAAAACCTGCTTCCCCTGCAACCCGGTGACGTGCCAGACACCTATGCCAATGTAGAAGACCTGGTCAGAGATGTAAACTACAAACCCTCAACCAGCGTAGAAGAAGGCATAAAAAACTTCGCCCAATGGTACAAGTCCTACTATAAAATAAACTAAATTTAAGCAAATTTTTTATTTACCCCGCAAGGTTCCCACGCAAGCATGGGAACCCCCACTTTCCTAAGCTCTTAGCTCTTCCTCAACGCTACACGAACGCTAAACGCTGCTCCTTTATAGGATTCCCCTGACAGCCACTTCTCTGCAAAAATGTGATAATATTCCAATCTAAAATTTAAAATTCTTACAGGACAAAAAATGATCACCCTGGATACAACAAAACTGGCAATAATTGGGCTTGGCTATGTGGGATTACCGCTGGCAGTTGAATTTGGCAAAAAAATGCCTGTCGTAGGCTTTGATATCAATAAGCCTCGCGTAGAAGAATTAAAGTCAGGTAAAGACAGTACTCTGGAAGTCAGTGAGGATGAGCTTAAAGAAGCTACACATCTACAATACAGTAGTTCAACGAAAGACCTAAAGGCCTGTAATGTTTATGTTGTAACCGTGCCAACACCGATAGATAAAAGTAAAAATCCGGATTTAACCCCATTAATTAAGGCCAGTCAGATGCTGGGTGGGGTTATTGGTAAAGGGGATGTGGTTATTTACGAGTCCACTGTTTATCCTGGTGCTACAGAAGAAGTCTGTATTCCGGAAATAGAAAAAGTTTCTGACTTGAAATTTAATCAGGAGTTCTATGCCGGATATAGTCCAGAGCGTATTAATCCTGGAGATAAAGAACATAGAGTCACCAGTATTCTTAAAGTTACCTCTGGTTCCACCCCGGCAATTGCCGATTATGTCGATGCCCTGTATCAAAGTGTTATAACAGCAGGTACTCACAAAGCCAGTAGTATTAAAGTCGCAGAAGCAGCCAAAGTGATTGAAAATACCCAGCGTGATGTCAATATTGCCTTAATAAATGAACTATCCCTTATTTTTAATCGTCTGGGTATAGA
>JALVAL010000609.1 GCA_027011205.1 Gammaproteobacteria bacterium | reverse complement strand
GTATACTGTTATTGTTATATTAGCGAAAATATCTAGGATGTACAAATATGGCTGACCAATTCAACCTGAGTGAGACGGATTGTTGTGATATGAATATGGACTTAATGTCACGTGATGAAGACATTGATCGTGCCTCACGGTCTTTAAAAGCAATGTCTCATCCATTACGATT
This sequence comes from Gammaproteobacteria bacterium, assembly GCA_027011205.1. Lineage (GTDB taxonomy): Bacteria > Pseudomonadota > Gammaproteobacteria > GRL18 > GRL18 > JANELJ01. Next base: position 4,968 of record JALVAL010000609.1, on the reverse strand, counting down.
AAAAATTTTATGTACTCTGGGTGACGCAGAAATCAGCGTGCAGGATATCGTTGAGAAAGTTGGTACCTCGCAAAGTAATATTTCACAACATCTTGCTATTTTAAGAGACAAGGGTATTCTTGCTTCTCGAAAAGATGCTAACCGTGTTTATTATCGAGTCGGTGATGCCAGGACTTTACGCCTGATCGGTATGATGAGAGATGTTTTCTGTACCCTGAGCAGCTAAGCTCGGTACTGAGTAATACCCTGAAAATAAATCCACGACAGAATTATAATGGCTGTTAACAGGGCTGGTTTCTGCTGTTTGCAGGATTTTTAAAGACTGAAAAACCAATCAGATATTTTTATTCTGTTTGGTTTTTTTGGTTTATAGAATTACTTTTTTTGAGATTATGGTAATCAATACATGGAACATTTAAACGAGTTTGTCACAACCAACTGGGTGATGATTCTGATGTGGTTTTTCCTGCTGGGAATGATCATCCATTCTTTTATAAAATCGAGCAATGATATCAGTGCCCTGCAGGCAGTACAGTTAATGAGTCATGAACCGGGTACTGTTATTGTTGATGTCAGAGAAGACAATGAATACCAGTCCGGTCATATTCCCGATTCAATTCATATTCCTTTAAGTGCTTTTAAATCACGTATTGATGAACTGAATAAATATAAAGCTAAAAATATTATCCTGGGATGTCGCTCCGGCAGTCGTTCCGGTAGAGCCTGTAATATTCTCAAAAAACATGGTTTTGACAAAGTGCATAATATGCACGGCGGTGTTATGGCCTGGGAAAAAGAAAATCTACCAATGAAAAAAGGTTAAGTCATGCCTGAAGAACAAGCGAAAATTACTATTTATCTGACTCAATATTGCCCTTATTGTGTGCGTGCAATAGGTTTGCTTAATGCCAAAGAAGTCAGTTATAACGAAATCGATGTTGGCGCACAACCTGAATTGCGTGCAGTAATGATCCAGAAAAGCATGGGGGTCACATCAGTACCGCAAATTTTTATCGGTGAAACACATGTTGGCGGCTGTGATGATCTGTTTGCACTGGAGTCAGCAGGTAAACTGGATGCTTTATTATTTCCTGAATAGGGACAATCAGATGTGTACGCTCACAGATCTCCGTTTTAAACTTTAAAAAACGGATAAACGTTCCTATTTATAAATAAAGAAATTAAATTTATAAATGGAGTAGGCAAAATGACTGATTCTGTACATATCGTTTGTCCATATTGTGATGGCATTAATCGTATTCCTGCAGCAAAGCTGGCATCAGGAGCCAAATGCGGTAAGTGCCATCAGATTTTATTACCCGGCAAACCGATTCAATTAAATGCGGCACGTTTTAATAAGCATATTCAAAAAAATGATTTACCGGTACTGGTTGATTTCTGGGCACCCTGGTGCGGACCCTGTAAAATGATGGCTCCGGTATTTGAACAGACCGCGCATTATTTTCAGCATCAACTGGAGCTGGTTAAAGTGAATACAGAACAGGAGCAGGCACTGGCTGCCCAATACGGTATTCGGAGTATTCCAACCATAGCCCTGTTTCATCATGGTCGTGAAATTGCCCGCCAGGCAGGTGCTATGGATCAAAACAGCCTGATTCAGTGGGTACAAAGTCAGATACGGTAGGGGCTGTTTATCTTTCAGCGGAACATCTGGATAAACAGTCCAAAAATTATAATGAATTGTTACTAGAAATTTAACTAAAAAAGGGAAGTCAGATTTATTATGGCAAATGAACAGGCAAATGCGAACACCGAAGAACAGGCTCAGCAACAGTTTGTAATTCAAAAAATCTACTGTAAGGATGTTTCTTTTGAAACCCCCAATTCTCCGCAAATTTTTACCGAAAAATGGGAACCTGAATTAAAAGTAGATTTGCATACTACAGTTAATCCTTTAGCAGATAACGTCTTTGACGTTGTATTAAGTGTGACCGCGACAGTTAAGGTCGGCGATAAAACTGCTTTTCTGGCTGAAGTTCAGCAAGCGGGTATTTTTAATATATCCGGTTTTGAAAAGCAGCAGCTGGATCATATGCTGGGCAGCTATTGTCCCAATCTGCTGTTCCCATATGTTCGTGAAATTATATCCGAGCTGGTCAATAAAGGCGGCTTCATGCAATTGATTCTGCAGCCGGTTAATTTTGATGCAGTGTATGCACAGCACCTGCAGCAGCGTCAGGAAGCTACGGATGAGTCTTCAGATGCAGTACATTAAACGGTGACCACAGAACATAATATCAGTGTCCTTGGTGCCGGTTCCTGGGGAACGGCACTGGCCATATTACTGGCTAAAAATGGATATAAGGTATTATTGTGGGGACGAAGCACAGAAAAAATGCTCGCCATGCAAAAGGCGTGTGAAAACAACTACTTTTTACCTGGCATAGCTTTCCCGGATACTCTGAGTGTGACCAGCGATATGGCACTGGCTGTTAAGCAGAGTGATGACATACTGGTGGTAGTACCCAGTCATGCCTTCAGGGACACGCTGCTGAAAATTCAATCCATAAATAACACCCCACAGAGTCTGAGCTGGGCAACCAAAGGTCTTGAGGCTGATACCAGTCAACTGCTGCATACAGTAGTGACCGAAGTGTTTGGTAATTTACCCCGTCAGGCTGTTATTTCCGGGCCCACTTTTGCTAAAGAAGTGGCCATGGGCCTGCCAACTGCGGTGACTATTGCTTCAAATAACCAGAATTATGCACAGCACCTTGCCAGTTTACTTTGTAATGAAACATTCCGTCCCTATCTGAGCGAAGATATTATTGGTCTGGAAGTTGGAGGTGCAGCCAAAAATGTTATGGCTATTGCGGCTGGCATTGCTGATGGACTGGGTTTTGGAGCCAATACCCGTTCTGCTCTGATCACCCGGGCGCTGCATGAAATTGGTCGCTTATCCAGTTGTCTGGGCGGCAGACAAAAAACCCTGATGGGATTGTCTGGTCTGGGTGATTTGTTGTTGACCTGCACTGATAATCAATCCCGTAATCGACGTATGGGGCTGGCTATTGGTGCAGGAAAAAGTATTGAACAGGCACAGGAAGAAATTAAGCAGGTGGTCGAAGGTTTGCAGACTGCCAAACTGATTTATACTCTGGCCAGTGCTCATCAGGTGGAAATGCCGATTGTAGAACAGGTTTATAAAGTCCTGCATCAAAACCTGCCACCAAAAAAAGCAGTATACAACTTATTAAGCAGAGAATATAAAAGCGAATAGCCTCGTTATGAAAACAGATCCAGTGGGTATATTTGATTCAGGTCTGGGTGGTCTTTCAGTACTTCAGCAGGTTCGTAAAATACTGCCGGAGGAAGCTATTCTTTATGTGGCCGACAGTGCTCACGCCCCCTATGGCTGTAAAAATACCCCCTTTGTTGAACAACGTTCACGCTTTATTACCGAAAGGCTGATAGAGCAGGGTGCCAAGATCATCGTTATTGCCTGTAATACCGCTACTGCATCCACAATAGAAAAATTTCGTCAGGATTATGGTATTCCTTTTGTCGGTGTAGAGCCAGGTATTAAACCTGCCATCCAACTCAGTCGAAACGGTAAAATAGGAGTGCTGGCAACCACTGCCACTCTGGCCAGTGAGCGTTATAAACAGCTTGTCCATCGATTTGCATCATCGGTACAACTGTATAATCAACCCTGTCCAGGTCTTGCAGATCAGATAGAAGCCGGGCAGCCAGATTCTAGTAAAACTCAATTATTATTAACACAATATATAAATCCTTTGATTGCTGAAAATATAGACACTCTGGTACTGGGCTGTACCCATTATTCTTTTTTAAGCGAGGCAATTAAAAAGATAACGAGTGGAGAAATTATAATGGTTGATACCAGTCAGGCAGTGGCAGAACAGCTAAAGCGAGTACTGCAGAGTGAGCAGCTTAAAAGCAGGAATTTTTCAAAAGGTATTTCCTTGCAGGTAAAATATTATTCCACCGGTTCAATAACAGAAACTGCTCGCGCAATTAAAACTTTAATGCATCTGGATGTGGAAGTATCTGAACTGTGTTAAAGCTGGAAAATCATGTGAATAATTTATGAGCAACAAGGATTTTTTATGTTTCATATAGCTCTGTTTGAACCACGAATAGCACCTAATACCGGTAATATTATTCGTCTGACAGCAAATAATGGCTTTGCATTACACCTGATAGAACCTCTGGGATTTGATCTGCAGGAAAAAAAACTGCGCCGAGCAGGGCTGGACTATCATGATCTGGCTAATGTAACCCGCCACCCGGATTATCAGCATTTCGCCAGAGCAATGCAGGGTAAACGAATTTTTGCCTGTACAACCAAAGGTACTCGCTCATATGATCAGATAAGGTATCAGGATGAAGATGTATTATTATTTGGGGCAGAAACACATGGATTGTCTGAGCCGGTTATGCAGAGTATTGAACCGGAAAAACGGATCCGTATTCCCATGTGGATAGATAATAGAAGCCTGAATCTGTCTAATGCCGTTGCCATTATCAGCTATGAAGCCTGGCGGCAGACTGGTTTTTCTGGTGGCGAATAATATATGAGTCTGGAATTATACAGCACAAATTTAAATTCAGTCTGAGTCGTTACATCAATTTTATATTTGACACAAAAATCAGGGGGATATTTAACATGATTAAAACCAGAACACCTCTTATAGGATGGGCATTCAATGATGTGCTCAATGAGCTTCATCAGCTTGTATTTGAAGGCGTACCCAGTGAATCAGAACCATTTGAATTAACACTGCTTGAGCGCGAATATATTGCTTATGTACTTGCCTGTTATCCCCCTATGTCAACATACCTGTCGCCTGAAAAAATTAGTTTTAGGAGACAAAAATGGCATCTACCCAGGAATTTAAAGTACAATCTGTAGAAAAAGCACTATCCAGGAGAGCAGATCAAACACTAAAAAACATAGCAGATGATTTAGGAGTTGGTCAATCA
>JALVAL010000608.1 GCA_027011205.1 Gammaproteobacteria bacterium | reverse complement strand
ATTCAATACAATAAACTCTATATCTGTTTAAATGATTTTTTTTCAAGCCCAAATATAAAAAAGCCTGCAATAGTGCAGGCTTTTTTAACAAATCTCCAGAGATTAACTGCCATGTATGGCGATACCCACATCCAGATCCTCAAACCAGTCCAGAAAGCGTTTTACATCATCCCCTTTAAATAATCTGCCATGCTGTGGTGCCATAATGTCAATATCCAGCTCCCGCACCCGACGAATCCAGTCTTTTTTGGCTTCGTTAGACGGCATCCAGCGTTTATGGAAAAACTGCATTTTACCCTTATGGCTATCAAAATTGTCCACAAACATAGGTGCACCGGGAGCTTCCAGAGCCGCACCAATGTCGCCACTCATTAAAATTTTTGCATTGGAGTCGTAAATATTAAAATTAGCTGCTGAATGAAGATAATGCGCTGGAATATATTGCAATTCTGTACTTTCCAGCCGAATGGTACCGCCTTTATCAGGAATCGGGACATACGTAACATCACCACTGCTGAAGTGCCTGATAAAACCTTCCCATAAACCCGATGCATGAAGTTTTATATCCGGCAGCATTTCATGCCATAAACCCAGAGACGAAATAATATCAGGGTCCTGATGAGAAGCAAAAATATCCGTTATATTCTCAAGTTTTGAAACACTTAAGGCAGCTGCCAGTACCGCTGAAAAAATCTCCATACCTCCGGGATCAATCAATAGAGTTCGGTCACCATCTATGACCATATATTGATTGGTATCAATAATTTTTTCAGGCTTATCCGGATCACGTCCCATCACAATCCATTGGTAACTGCCGTCATATAGTGTTTGTGTAATCATTATTATGTTCCCGTTTTTTCCTGATACAGCCTGCTGTCTTAACGCAAAGACAGTTGCGATAAATGATACTTACTGCTTTGTAAGGTTTCTTTAATATTATTAACCGCCAGTGATACTTCATCGGCAACCACCTCCAGATTAGACTGAAAATCTCCTGCTCGGGTTGCTTCGGTACGTGAAGTGGTACAGATCATTTCAGCGGCCTGCAGCTGGTTTCTGATTTCAGCCAGTAATTCAAGTAAATCACCATTTTTACGTTTATAATCTAGCAGAAACTTTTTTTTCATTTTTTCCAGCTCTTCAATTCTTTTCTTTATACCATTATGATCCGCATACTTAAGCATATGCTTCCTTGATTCTTTCATCTCTTCTATGGTTTTACCTCTATTTCGATTGGCAATAGCAAAACTGGACAGTTTTAAAGCCTCTGCATTAATTTTTTCAACCAGCTGGGTAATGTTAATAGCGACATCATCAATAAAATCTGTAATGGGATGAAACCCCATGGCCTGACTTCCAGCTCGAGCAGCAATAGCCTTGGCATTTTTTGCACTGAGTGAAATTCTTTTCGATATCTGTTTAACGGCAAACAGCTCCGCCTGTACTGATGCAACCGCAAGAAACTGACGGGCACTGGATTGCATTTTTTTTGATTTTCTGGAAGTTTTGTCTTCTGACATGGCTTTGCCTCAGCTCATATAGATATGCTGTAAACCCGGCACCTCGCTTTAAAAGACGGGGGCTTTTGGGAAATAGTTGTCACCTCTGCTATCCTCGACCTTAAGGACGAGGCATTATGAGGTGCTGGGTAAAATACAAAAGGTTTAAAAGATGTTTCGGCAGTACAACTGAAAGCTTTAGTGATTTAACTTAGAAATACCAGTTATAGAACGAAATGAATAAAATTGTCTGTTCCAGAATAGGATTTTAGCTGAAATTTGAACTTACAGGGTAAATTCACGCTGTATAATATTAGCAAACTGACTCAGTACCTGACTATAACTCTGATATTCTGAACTATCCATAAACGCCTTACGCCGTCCAAGGAAAAACGTCTCTTTTCGGATCACATCCTCTAATTGCTGAGGTTCTGATAGTGAGTCACTGCGATTGTTTAATAAATTCAGCAGGTGTTTATAACCCGGCTCACTGGTCTGTACAATATTTTGCTTAATTTCCGCCAGCATAGCGACAATATTTTCGGGGAAATTAACATTTGAAAAGTCACTTTCAGCAGGATGGTTCCCGGACAACCTTTGTTGCTGACCAGCTCCCTGATCCTGTTCCCGAAATTCACTGACAGGCTGAATATAAAGCTTAGCCGAATCAGCAGACTTTGATACCTGTTTAGCAAACAATTCCTGAGCCAGGGAGTCTGATTGTCCCCTTAACATATCATCCTGCGTGCTTTTGTGCTGCTCGTACGCATTTAAACGCATTAGCGCCTGATAAGAGATATTAACAGTACTCGAATTTACACTGCCAGTACTGTTATTTATCGCCTGTGCGTTAGCATGAGTTGGCTCTCCCTCTTTTCTGTTTTGTGAAGGATGACCGCTGATAAGACTTTGCTGGATTGCCGTCATTTTAATTTACCTTTCACGCTACAGAAGAATAATTATCACTGTAAGAGAGACAGAACACTTTGTGGTACCGCATTAGCCTGTGACAATACCGTAGTACCTGCCTGCTGCAAAATTTGAGCCTTGGTTAAAGCCGCAGTTTCTTTGGCAAAATCAGCATCCTGGATCCTGGAACGGGAGGCTGATAACTGTTCAGCAATATTTTCACCATTTCGGATAACAGACTCAAAACGGTTTTGTACTGCACCCAGTATTGCCCGCTGGGTATTAATAACCTGCAACAGATTATCAGTTCGAGCAATCAGGCTTAAAGCCGCAGTAGTCATTTGACCTATTGTAGTTGCACCAGTAACGTAAACTGTAGCAGACGTACCCTGCATGGCAGTAAATTGAGCATTATTGGTCACATCAATAGTATTAACCACAATACCATCTATAGAACGGACACCATTTGGACCAACCTGGAAGTAAAAGGAACCTGCATCCTGACCAATAACCTCAACCCCATTAAATTGAGTATGGGTCACACGAACAATTTCTGCTTTTAAATCTGAGATTTCAGTTTGAATCGCCAGCCGGTCAGTTGAGCTATTGGTTGCATTGGCAGCCTGAACCGCCAGCTCACGAATACGCTGCAGGTTATTGGCTAATTCATTATAGGCACCTTCAGCCGTCTGAGCCAGAGAAATGGCATCTGCTGAATTTCGTACACCCTGATTATAACCTCTTATCTGTGCGGTAAAACGTGAAGCGATAGCTAAGCCTGCCGCATCATCTTTAGCACTATTAATACGCAATCCTGATGACAGACGCTGCAAGGCAGTCTGCAGCTGCGTAGAAGTTTTATTCAAATTGCGCTGTGCATTTAATGAATAGATATTAGTATTTATTACTTGTGCCATTGTTATTCTCCTTAAGCATAGTAATCAACAATATTTAAACTCTGAGCCAGTTTTGCCGATAGTAACCGATCGGTTTCTGAGCCATTGTTTAATTCTGATAATTGTTCGTCACCTGGCATAGTGGAATTACCATGCTCATTGTTTGAACGTTCTTCACTCGAACTTCTTTTATTTAAAAGAGCTGCATCCTGCGATTCCCGTTTATCCTGATGAGATACATTCACATCAATCTGTGAAAATCCATTCTCATTCAGCATTTCTTTTAAACGGGGAATGGCCCCATCTATTGCATCACGTGTGCTTGCATGTACTGATGATAAATTAACCACGGCTATTTCTCTGGTCAGTTTGACATGTACCTCAACCGGCCCCAGATGAGCAGGATTTAATTTAATTTTTGCCTGTTGTACACCATTACCTGCCATCATCATAATCTGATTATTAAAATTCTGACTCCAGCCAGTTTTACCTACGCCAGTTTTAACTTCATAGGCTCCGCTATTTTGTACTATACCTGTCTGACTGCTCAGCAAATTAAAATTATTTAAAACATGCTGACTGCTATTAGTGATAGTAGCTGCTGCCGTATTCTGTTCGGCACTTTTTTCACCTGACAGCAGCTGCATATTTATTTGCTCAATTTTTAAATTCTTTTCGAAATTTTTAATACTGCTTATAGCTTGTTCAGAGAGTGACTGTTTTCTTGAACTCTCTATATACTGTTGAAAATCAGCTACACTCTGGCCAGGAGTAAATTCATTTTTCTGACTATTACCGGCTCCAGTTCGAATTGCCATTCCGGTATTTGACAGGTCTTCTTTTACAGCCATGTTTATAGAACCTGTAATAGTGCTGGTTATTTTTTTATCCGTGCTGTTTTTGTCTATAACTTTTACTGATTGTTCATTAACCAGCCCGGACTTAAGCTGTCCTTCTTTATCAGGCACACCAAAAACAAGCTTTTTTAGTTCTTCTTCTGACAGAGTTAATTCTGCAATATCTAAAGACTCCAGTTGATCTGTTTTTTCCTGAGTTTCATTTTCAGCCGTATTATTTTCATCCTGTTCAGATAACTGTTTCCGGGGCTGGTCTTTTTGCTGTTTCCCCTCAGCCTGTTCTGTATATTCAGACTGAATCGTTTGATTCTTATCTGGCAAGTCTTTGCCGTTTTGTGGCAAAGACTCATCCTCTTTCTGTTCAACCTGTTTATCAGCATTTAGTTGATTCTTATAGGCCGATTTAAAATTATCCGATGATTTTTTCTCTGCTACAGAGTGGGCAGGGTCATTACCAGCAGGGCTATTCGTCCTGCCGGTCACTTCCGGCTTAATATTTAGTAAAGTTGCTGTATCCATCATCTCGTACTGTCAAAAAATTAACTTATGCATTCTTACAAATAGACAATGCAACTGCCGTACCAACTTTTATTAATAAATAAAATTTTATATTTTTTAACCTGTTAGATAGATGAGCTCGAAATGGAGTTTAAAGGGGGAAATGAAAATCGGGAGTCGTAAGTCGTAAGTTATGAGTCAGGAGCATTCAGCGTTCAGAAAGAGCATAAAGCCAGGAGTTCCCTCTGACAGTCCAGCAACTGCCTGTCCTGGGATTTAAATTAATATCGACTTCATCCACATAAAATACCGGATGCTCTGCATTTGCACTATCCAGTGCCTGCTGAATCCTCTTCATTTTTCTTGATTTTTCCTTGTCATGTATACCAAGCATCGGACTTACCCAGTTCCAGACAATGCCAAAACGCGGTAGCAGTCGTCTGATAGTTGAAGCATCGATTCTGCTTTTATATTGTGCAGTTCC
>JALVAL010000607.1 GCA_027011205.1 Gammaproteobacteria bacterium | reverse complement strand
ATAAGAGATGTTTTTAACCCTGCAGGGATATAACAGTCCTTGCAGGGCTGTTTTATCTCTGTTCTTTTTTAATTAATAAAAAATGGAGAGAGATATGTATATTGAAAAAACAAACAGAGAAATACTGGAAAAGCAGGCTTTAATAAGCGGATTGCGGATGGATGATTTAATTGAAAATCATTACCACCCAATGTTTGAGAAAAGCCGGTTTTACAGTCATACCAGACCTTTGGAAATAGATGATTTTAATAAGTTTCTAAAGTGTTTTTTTGGCCAGGGTGATGTGGCCGCTATTCGGGAAATGACTAAAACAGGAAGTGAGTCAGCCGTCAGACTCGAATAATTACAGGGATATTGATTGGAGGCTTCAATAATGAAGTAGAAAATCAAACTGGTCAAAGCCATCACCACCATGATCACCGCTTTGACCAGTCTATTAACCCTGATACTGGAGAGTATCAGACATTTTGGCTAATAAATTAGCCCCGGCACATGGATTGTGCCGACTTTCTTTTAAATATAGCATAGTCATAGTAACTGATAAATAACCAAGGACTGATTTTCATCAGCCCTTGACCCGGTTACTCTCCCCAAAGATTAGCGTATAAGGGCACCACTTAAGCAGTGGCCGCTTTATATTCTGTTCTATTGATCTGTTTATCTGTACAACTGTAACCGTTTTAAGATGTCCTCTAAAACCTGTCGTTCAATTTTTTTATTAACATCCTGAATTGTTGGATCGTACTCATTGGCAACCAGGCGATACATCATATATAAAGTGTATAAAATAATAATAAGCAGAGCAAAAATACTGGCTCCATCCAGGAGACTGAATACCTGATACCAATGTTCGTAAGGCATTATGTGATGCCACTTTTCAATATACTCAGTCAGAGCTTCCGGCAAAGCATTTGTTAAAACAAATATAAAACAGGCCAGAAATGTCCAGTTTATAAGCCTTACATACTGAATTGCTAAAAAATACCCAAAAAAATCGTTGAACTGAATAACCTTATCCATTAATAGTTCTTTAAACTGCATAATTTTCTCCATTTTATTTGCAGGGTTATTGTGTTATTGACTGACAAGTCTTTGCATATTAAGGATTTTATCTACCCTTTAGATCGGCTGTCTAATTCCAGGGTTTGGGAATGATGAGATCCTGTATTTTCATTCCACTTTTATAAATGTGCAATCCAATAATTTTATCAGGCTCACTTATATTCCACGCAAAAGATTGCCAGGCCAGAGTAGGAAATGTTTTTCGAAATGGTTGCTGTTCCCGATCTGCATAAGCGGTCACAAATGTAGCCTGAGACTCACTAAAGCCAGCATCAGTGATCAATTTCAACAGAGCTTCACGTCTTTTTTCTGTAACAGGCCCATCAGAGGCAACCACCTCTATAAATACAAATAAGGGTTCTTCTGTACCAATATCCACAAGAATTATATCAGGCAAAAACTTATCAGCCTCAATATTAATTCCCAATGAGTTAGCCAGTTCAGTATCCCTTTGATCTTCTTTGCTGGCACTCTCACTTAACCACAATACGGCAGGCTGGTTAAGAAACATTGGAGCAAATTCTTCAATAACGGCTTTGGAAATGACTGAGCTTGGCCCTGGTGCAAGCCTTCTTGTCTCACCATTTGGAAATGTGGTTAAAATATTTTCATTTTTAGAGGCAGATGTAGCCCGTTTCATTAACTTGAGTCGGGCCATTGCACTAGCTGATAAATATTTTTTTTGCCAATTCTCTATTTCAAAAGCCAGATCATCACCATTGAGTAGTGGATCAAACAGCTCTGCAAACTCAGATTCGAGTGCATAGCGTCCTTTAGGTGAAGTGGTTGGCAGGTTTTTTCTTTCAATGACCGCACCGTTTTCTACCAGGCCCTGTCTGAGCGTTTCATCCCTGATAGGTTCTCTGGTATTTTGTGCATACCATCGACCGGGAATCGCCTTTTTAGATGGTTTGGTTGACTGAGAACACCACTCATATCGTTGGGCTTTATCAGTAATTAGTGCCTGTTCATCCGTCATTTTTGTCACCTGATCAGGCCTTATCCAGATGTCATTACCTTCAATGGCATCAACATAAAGCATGACAAAAATGGTTCGGGCAGCCATTTCTCTGATCACATAATTTCGATTAGTGATCCCATCAAGAAAGATCAATTCCAGACGTTCTTGAATGCCTTTATAATCAAGCAGCTTTGGTAATGGCGTCATTAAAATACACTTCTCTTAATAATTGTTCGACTAAAGAACTTTGAGCATTAAACCGTACAATATTTTCAATCTGCTCAATGACTTCTAAGGGAGGTAGTGGAAGTGATTCCAGTTCATAGGCCGATACAGCAACCGAGCCATTATAACAGCGAAAGACTTGATCCATTGTCTTGCTTTTAAATATTGCACCAAGAGCTTTAATAGAAACCAGAGGATTATTATCAACAGGTTTGATCATATTGATATGGTTCTCTATAACAACACGGCCATGCTCCTGGATAAACCCGGTGGGCAGTTCAGCTGCAATCAATCGGCGTTCCTGCTCCAGCGATGTGGTTCTCTGTAATAACAGACAGGGTGTATCCACTAATAACCAATCATCCTTGTCTGATAACCACTTGAAATAAGGGGTATGATTCTTCTTTTCGGCTTTAAACTGGAACTGACCATCGGATGTAATGGATTCTGCCCAAATCAGGGGATACGCCAGTTTGCTCTTTCTATGGGTCAACTGTTCTTTATGGCGGTTCCAGACCAGAGGCCCGGTGCTGACTTTATAACCATAGTCCGCCAATCTATATGGAATATTCGGTATTCTATCCATTAAAATAGCTTGCTCTTTGGTTCTTGGCATTAACCAGGGCGATGAGTCCAGATTTGGAAGACGAAAACGACCAAGATATTGTGAAGTGAATGATCCACCTTCTTTAAACTGAAGACGATTAACGGAACCGGATCTATTATTAGCCCCTTTACGATAGGTGACCAGGACGGTTTCCTGTAGTACGTCTTCAAATATACCCGCTCTGTCAGAAATAAAATCAATCGTATAAGGTGGAGCCTCATTAATTAATAAATGACGCAGATTTTTAAAATACTGACCCGATAAAAAGCTGGACGGTGTAACATAAGACACGACGCCACCTGGTCTGGTGTAATTTAATGCCTGCTCAGTAAACATCCCATACAAGTTAGCATGGCCATAAAGACTTTTTTTATACTGCTCTCTCAGGTCTTTATCCAATTTAATTTTTGAATAAGGAGGATTACCAATGACCAAGTCAAATTGAGGATATTTGTCCATGTATTCTAATGAATTTTTGACTTTTGTCAGTACGGGCAGCCTTTTTCCTGCTTTAACGCATACATCCAATGTCACGACATCGACAAAAATCTGAGTTAACCAGGCTGAGAAAGGATCGATTTCATAACCACTAACCGTTTTGGAAAGATGCTTAACTTTTTCAAAAGCGGTAAGTCCGGAAAGAGCTTTTAGTTTTTTTTCAATTAACGGGGCTAAAAATGCACCTCCACCACAAGCCGGATCCAATACTTTAGCGGTTTTCCAGTCAACGCCTGCTTTAGTTGCCTGTTTTATTAACCGTTGAGTTAAAGTTGGTGGTGTATAATAAACACCATTTTTTGCACGATAGTCATCCGGTAGTAATGAGGTATAAATAGTGCCGGCAAGATAACTGGCTTCATTTATGGGCTGCTCAGACAGCATGTGCCCAATCAGGCAGGCCTGCTTTTTAACTTGTTCAGATAAAATACTATGCTGCTGAGTGTTTATGACAGGACATTTTCTAAGCCTGAATGATTTACTATGCGAGCTTGAAGATTGAACAGACTCCCAATATTTAGATATAACAATATGCGTAAATATTCTGGCTGTTTGAAGATTAAGCGAATAAGCGGTTGTTTCCAGGGCTTCTGAAAACTTAACCCCAATTTTATCCCGCAGTAGTTTATCCAGATTCTTTGTCATAATTCTTTTCTATGGAGTTATTTTTGTTGTTCAGTATCCGCTTGAGATACTGTTTTTATGGTTTTAACATATTCAGCAAGAACAACAAAATCATGATCCACTTTGTTTCGTTCCCATTGAGCTGGTATCCTTGAATCTTCTGCTTCTATAACCCAGATTAATTTTTTAAAATCATCTGGTTCAAAGTGTCCTCTGAGTGTCCAGCAATAATTAAGTGAATTATCTATTCCCGAACCATTTCCCAGAAATTGGGCTAATTTTCGTACATCACAGACTTCGGCATTAAATAGTACATATGGGTGATATACAACCAAGTTTTTTCTTGAAAATGTTTTTGAATAAAAATGCCCTTCACAAGATGCAATTGTTTTAAATTTAGCCTTATTTAGAGCATCGGTAAGAGGTAAAACCCCAGCCTCAATAGAATTTGATGACAATGCTTCATTATAAGAGAGATTGGCTGTTGTTTTTCTACACATTATTTATCAATTATAACGTAATTGTTATTCAAATCTTCTTTAACTTCCTTTCTTATCATTTCAATGACATCTATATAATCCCACTGATGTTTATCATTGTTTAATAGAAAATCACTGAAAATAAGCTCATCAAACCAGTCTCTTATAAATCTGTACTCAATTAGCTTTCCATCTTCACCTTCCGGGAATAGCTTGATATGCCCCTCTTCTGGTACTCCCAGTGCATCCAGCAAATAAACATAAAGAGCTTCTACCGGTGAGCCTGCATCCTCTATCCCTGCAACTTGAAGCAACCTCATACGCTCCGCTTCATATTCCAATATTCTTAAAAAATCACAGAGCGTTTCATCATCTATATGTCTTTTTTTTGACTGACACCAGTCTTCATTCTGGATATATAAGCTAGGCATTAACTGTTTCCCTCAATTTTAAGTAAATCATCCAGTGTCATTTCATACGATGACACAAATACATCCATAAAATACCGTACTTCCGGAGCATTAAAAGAAAAAGAATCCAGCTTTTCCTCAATCGTTCTGGCAGCAATACTAAATTCCTGATTACCATTGTTTAATTCATACCGGCATTTTAAATACGCCGATATTGTATCGGCTGATTTTATGATTTCCCGGACTTCCTGTTCCTGCTGCTCTTCATCAATAAAATAATTAAAA
>JALVAL010000606.1 GCA_027011205.1 Gammaproteobacteria bacterium | reverse complement strand
CATGAAGACTATTCTGAATTCGCACCAAACAGCCCCCTGTCCGATAATCAGGAATCAGCCAATGTGTCTGGAGAAGAATTCATCTTTTTTGCTCACTCCGGTGTGCAGCAAAAACTACAGAAACAATTGCGACAGGGTAAGATCCCCATTGAAGACCATCATGACTTACATGGCCTGACCATTGATAATGCCCGGGATGATTTACAGGCTTTTATTCATTTTGCCCAACAACGTCAGATGCGTTGTGTATTATTAGTCCATGGTAAAGGCTATCGCGCCAATGCAGAACAACCGATTTTAAAGAACAGGGTCAATAGCTGGCTGCGTCAGCACCCGGATGTATTAGCCTTTTCTTCAGCCCGGCCCAGGGATGGCGGTACCGGTGCCGTTTATATTTTAATAAAGAAAGAACCGGTATTATAATCCGGCAGCGTGGACATCCTGACCACAGCATAATATACAATCTTCTACTTCCATAAATCCACTGCTTTTCCCTGCTCTCTTTGTGTATCAGCATATTGCTGTACATAACGCTGAAATTCAGGTTCTTTAAGATAGGCTTTACTTAGAATATATTCAAACAACACCTGCAAATGAAAACTTTTTAGATATGCTTCTGAACGAAACACCGGTTCATGTTTTGCACCTTTCTGACCCTCCCCAAAGAAATAAATAGAGGGGGTGAACTGAATATTTAATTGTTCGGCATAGTCTGACTGTGACATGATTTTGCCGTCAGGTGTTACTATCTTTTCAGGTGAGTTTATATCAACCTGGGCAATAGTGAATTGTTTGAGTTTTTTATATACCGGCAGACGTCTGAATACATCACCATGTAATTCTGAACATTCAGGACAATTGCTTTGCTCAAAAAGGAGCATAACCGGACGTTGACTGCTTTTAATCAGAGTCTGTAGATTATTACCCTGATAGATAAATTTTTCTTTATGCAGGCCGGATAATTTTGATTGAGCAGTTTGCTTTTCAGCCAGTCGCTGTTGATAATAGGCTTTAAATGTAGGAATGGTTTCTGAATTTGAAGCACGTTTTTGTTGTAGTTCTAAAAGATAGTCCAGCACAATGGTAAATTTATCGGGTGCATAATAACCATTCATTCGAAACAGAGATTTACCCTGACTATCCAGTGCAATTAGTGTGGGAGTAAACATGACTTTCATCTGCCTGGCAAAGTTTTTTTCAGAGATTTCCTGGCCGTTGAACAGTGTTACGGGACGATCACCCCACATATTAATTTCCAGCACTTCAAAATGCTGTTTCATTTTGCTGACAATTTCCTTATTAGTAAAATTATCATCCAGCAATTTTTTACAATAGGGGCAGCCATTCTGATGAAAATATAAGAAAATAATCTTATTATCAGCATTGGCATCTTCCAGATCTTCACCCAGATCCAGAAAGCTCTGCTTAAACCAGTCTGGTTTTTCATAAAAACCAGGAGTCACCAGCCCCTGCTCCCCCGCATGGACCAAATAGACCGGATTAATAATTAATAATAGTAAGCTCAGCATTAATAATTTTTTCATTGTTATTATTCCAGATTGTTAAGATTACTTTATCCAGTATTTCATATAGACTCTGAAAATTCTATTCTGTTCTATTCTAGACGTCAAAATCACTGGCAATAACTCACCGTTTGGTGTGTCAAAAATTGGTCGCAACCCAGACAGCACCCTACAAAATAATTATAACTCTTTGTATTTTATATATTATTTTATTTTTCAAAATAACTGGCATGAAATAAGCATAAACTGAATTAAATTGTTAAACGGGTGAAGTAAAATGGTAAATCCAACATTATCTATTGTAAAAGGTTCCAGTATCAGCAGTCTGCATCACGACAGCAAAAAAATCAGCAAAACAATTGATAATCTAAATGCAGATAAGCAGGTATTACTGGAACTGGCAAACAAACTGCATTCTACATTGGAGCTGGATAAATTAATCACTTTATTCAAACTGGAAATATCCCCCATTCTGAATCTCGATGAAGTTATTTATATTTCTCCTGATGAAACCCATCAACAGGATATCGATAGCAGAGGTCGCCACATGGTTTCTTATCAACTGGTTTTATATAAACAGAAACTGGGGGAAATTGCTCTGATCCGTCGTACCCGCTTCAGTACCAAAGAACAGAAATTTATTGAAAAAATTCTGGTAGCCGCCTTATTACCTTTAAAAAATGCACTGGAGTTTCAGCAGGCTTTACAATCTGCTTTGCAGGATCCATTGACCGGAGTGTTAAATCGCTTTTCCATGGACAGTGTTTTTAATCGTGAAATTGAGCTGAGCAATAGAAATCAGACACCATTGTCTTTAATTGCCCTGGACATCGATTTTTTTAAACAGGTAAATGACACTTATGGCCATGCCTCCGGTGATTGTGTATTAAAACATTTAACAGACTCTGTAAAACAATGTGCCCGTAATACTGATATTCTGTTTCGCTGCGGCGGTGAGGAATTTACCTTACTGTTAAATAATACCTCCCTGGAGGGTGCCCGCCAGCTGGCTGAGCGGATCCGTAAAAATATTCAAAACTCACCCTGTATCTGTAATGGCCAGAGCATATCCATTACTGTCAGTATGGGAATCAGTCTGTTCCGTGACGATGACACCCAGCACACTTTTTTTGAACGGGCAGACAAGGCCCTGTATCAGGCTAAAGAAACCGGCAGAAACCAGGTAATTTGCGGCTGAAATTTGTAACCAAAATAATAAAATCCTGTCTGGTTCACAGTTTATTTTTCAACTTTCTACTATGTTATAAATAATTATTGATTATATTTTTTCAACTCATACATAACTTTAAGCCCATACATAAGAGGCCAACATGCATCAGGAAAATCTGGAAAAAATACTCCAAACCGGTTACAAACTGATTGCCCTGGAAACCAACTCGCCTGAGCAAACCATTAATGACTTTCGCCCCCTGGGCAGAGAAGGTAAAGCCATTTATATCTGGGAAAAAGGTATTGGCATGTACCGGATGGAAGCTTCTCATATTAAAATTCCTAACACCAGAACGCCGGAAATGGTTATTAACCATATTCGTCAAAGTAAATTATTTGGAATTTATCTGCTGGTTGGTTTTAGTACAGAGCTTAAGGACAGAAACTTAATCCCGGTTCTGGATCAAATTATTCAGCAGAAAAAAGGCAATAAAACCATTATTCTGGTAGACCATTATTTCGAATATCCGCACAAAATCATGGGTAACCTGCTGATCACTCAGGAACCTGATGTAAAAGCTGAAAACAAACTCAATCATATTGCCTGACAGGCTATTCAGGGATAAAAAATCGTAATAGTCCCTACTCTACTGGCAGATGCGGTAATCCAGAACAAATTAGTTACAATAACTTTAACGGGACTTATTACGCTTTTTCTGTTTCTGGGATTTTCTCCGGTTATCCGGCATAAGCAGTCGAGTTTTATTTTTTCGCTGACTATTAGGGGAAATAATTTTTCCGCGATGATCGGTCTTAGGAGGTGTTATCTGTAAACCGACACTGGCATACAGTTTATGCATGGCTTTTTCATCCAGGTCTTCCCAGCGCCCAGGCTTCTGACCACGAGGCAATTCAACCACCCCATAACGAATACGTGATAACCGACTGACAGTGATCCCCAGAGATTCCCACATCCTGCGGACTTCACGATTACGTCCTTCCTTAAGAATAACATGATACCAGTGATTAGCCCCCTGACCGCCCACATAGATAATTTTATCAAAACTGGCCACACCATCATCCAGCTGTACCCCGGCTTTTAATTGCTCAATATCATCATCAGTCACTTCACCTAAAACCCGTACTGCATATTCCCGCTCAACTTCACTGGAAGGATGCATCAGTAAATTGGCCAGCTCACCATCATTGGTCAGTAAAATTAACCCGGTGGTGTTTATATCCAGTCGGCCCACAGAAATCCATCGCCCAATCTTGAGGTTGGGCAAATCATCAAAAATAGTATTGGGATGTTCCGGATCTTTGCGGCTGCAGATCTCTCCCTCGGGTTTGTTATAAACCAGCACCCGCTGACGAGGCTTTTCCCAGGCAATAAATAATTCCCTGCCATCCAGAAAAACAGCTTCAGAACCATCAACCCGATCACCCAGTTGAGCCACTCGCTGACCAATTTTAATACGCCCCTGAGCAATCAGGCGCTCTGTTTCACGCCGTGAGGTATGTCCGGAACGGGCAATGACTTTTTGCAGTTTTTCTCCCTGAGGAGAGGCTTCTTTTAAGGCTTGATGAACAATATCTTCGTTTTCTTCGGTAACAACACGTTCCTTAAATATGGCTTCAGAAGCAGGTTTCAGCGGCCTGTTTTTACCTGCCTGTTTTTTTTTGGGTGACCGATAATAATTTGTCATTGGATCATATTACTCATCTGATTGGTTATGCTCATCTGATTCAGGCTTAATGTCCTGCTCATTTTCTTCAAGTATTGCTTTTTCACGCTTATTCAAAGAATCTATCTCCTGATAGGTTTCTTTCAGAGCCGCAAGTTCAACATCAATCGAGTCATCCTTATCCCTATCCATAGTGCTATCCGGCTCCTCAGCCTGATCTGCACTGCGGAGATCCAGCTGGCCAGCACTGGTTTCTTCCGGCTGGCTATCGCCGTCAATACTGGCGGCATCATGTTCTTCATTGACACCAAAATCCAGTTCTGCATTAATCACATCCAGATCCCGTATTTCGGACAAACTGGGCAGCTCATCCAGTTTTTTCAGCCCAAAATAATCCAGAAACTGCCGGGTTGTCGCATACATGGCAGGTTTTCCCGGCACATCACGATGGCCAATCACCCGAACCCATTCTCTGTCAACCAGGGTACGTATTATCTGACTGCTGACACTGACTCCACGAATATTTTCTATCTCTCCACGGGTAACAGGCTGACGATAAACTATTAAAGCCAGAGTTTCTAATAAAGCTCGTGAATACTTCTGAGGTTTTTCTTCCCACAGACGAGATACCCAGGGGGCTGCTGATTCAGCAACCTGAAAACGAAAACCACTGTTTACTTCTACCAGCTCAACTCCCTTTTCCTGGTAATCCAGCATAAGCTGTTCAATAGCCTGACGCAGAACACTTTTTTCAAGCACTTCATTTTCCGGGAAAAGAGTCAGTAACTTATCCAGAGAAACGGCTTTACCCGCAGCATGAATGGCGGCTTCAATGATATTTTTTACACTATCAGCAGTATGTACCAGGGTGACGCTTTCATTATCAGACAATTTAGCCGGTGTTTCAGCATTTCGTGTCGATAAATTTTTAGTTTCGTTATCTTCTGGGTAAGAATGTTCTACTAGATGCATATTTTTTCCGCTAATACTCAACTTAATGCGCCTCTTCCCAGTTGTTACCAATACCTGCATCGGCAATTAATGGTACTTTTAAACTGGCCGCCTGACTCATTATCGTAGTAATTTTATCAACTGCTTTATCCAGAATAGCCTCCGGTACTTCAAATACCAGTTCATCATGCACCTGCATGGTCATCAGGATCCCTTCAAAAAACTGCCCCTGCCCGGCTTCCTGCGCCAGCCAACGGTCCATATCCAGCATGGCCCGTTTAATAATATCCGCAGCACTGCCCTGCATCGGTGCATTAATAGCCGTGCGTTCAGCATACTGGCGACGCTGACCATTACGGGCATTGATTTCCGGGATATACAATCGACGACCAAATACCGTTTCCACATAACCCTGTTCTTTAGCCAGCTCCCGCATGCTATCCATATAGATTTTAACACCGGGATAACGTTCAAAATAGCGATTAATATAATTCTGAGCATCCGCACGACCAATATCCAGCTGTTTGGCCAGACCAAAAGCTGACATACCATAAATTAGACCAAAGTTAATGGCCTTGGCGCTGCGGCGCTGTTCAGAACTGACGGCCTCCACATCCATACCAAATACTTCTGCTGCAGTGGCTCTGTGTACGTCCAGGCCCTGTTCAAAAGCTTTTAAAAGCCCTTTATCTTCTGACAGATGCGCCATAATACGCAATTCAATCTGGGAATAATCTGCCGCCACAATTTTTTTACCTTGCGGGGCAATAAATGCCTGGCGTACTTTTCGTCCCTGCGGGGTACGAATAGGGATATTCTGCAAATTCGGCTCTGTGGAGGACAAACGTCCGGTGACCGCAACCGCCTGATTATAAGAGGTATGAACCCTGCCGGTTTGCTCATCAATCTGTAAGGGCAGTTTGTCTGTATAGGTGGATTTTAGTTTTGCCAGTGAACGGTGTTCCAGAATCAGCCCGGGCATGGGATAATCCAGCGCCAGCTCCTGCAATACCGATTCTGCAGTTGAAGGCTGCCCCTTGGGGGTTTTGGACTTAACGGGCAAAGCCTGTTTTTCAAACAAAATATGCTGTATCTGTTTCGGTGATGACATATTAAACGCTTCACCGGCCATTTCAAAAGCCTCTGTCTCCAGCTCTTTAAGTTTTACTGCAATTTCCCGGCTTTGCTCGGCCAGCTGCTGAGCGTCTACCAGCACACCATTTCGCTCAATGCGAGACAACACCGATAGCAAGGGCAGTTCAACCTCCTGAAATAATGTTTTCAGTTCACTCTGCTGCTCCAGCTTTGGCCATAAGACCTCATGTAAACGCAGAGTAATATCAGCATCTTCTGCTGCATAAGGAGCGGCCTGAGCCACTGAAACTTCATCAAAACACAATTGTTTCACGCCTTTACCGGCAACCTCCTCATATTTAATGGTTTGATAGGATAGATATTTTAACGCCAGGGCATCCATATTGTGCCGGGTAGCGGTACTGTCGAGCACATAGGACTCAAGCATAGTATCAAACGCAATACCCTGTAAATTAATGTCATAATTGTGCAGTACGTTTTTATCGTATTTCAGGTTCTGGCCTACTTTTGCCTGAGCGGGATCTTCCAGCAGCGGCTTCAGGCGCTGTAACACCTTGTCACGATCCAGCTGCTGAGTGACTTCTACATCCTTATGGGTTAAGGGCACATAAGCTGCCTTACCGCTTTCCACAGCAAAAGAGACACCGACAATTTCTGCCTGCATATAATCCAGAGAGGTGGTTTCAGTATCAAAAGCAAACAGTTCGGCTGTCTTTATTTTTGCCACCCATTGTTCAAAGGTTTCCCAGTCCTGAATGGTAGTGTATTCTCCTTTCTTATTGCCCCGGGGAGAAACACTATCGCCATCTGCTATTAACATTTCCTGCTGAGTACCGGCAAATTCCTGATCCAGCAGCTGGGATAACCAGGTTTTAAATTCCAGCTCACCATACAGTTTTTTCAGGCTTTCAATATCCGGTTCCGACATGCATAACTGTTCAATAGTTTGTTCCAGTTTTACATCCAGTTTAATCGTCACCAGTTGATAGGAGAGCTTTAACTGATCAAGATTAGCCCGCAGATTTTCCCCGACTTTACCTTTAAATTCATCAGCATGAGCAATAATATTTTCCACACTATCATATTCCTGCAGCCATTTCACAGCGGTTTTAGGCCCTACTTTCGGGATACCGGGAATATTGTCCGAGGTATCCCCAATTAAGGCCAGGTAATCAATGATCTGTTCGGGTTTTACACCGAATTTTTTGTGTACACCGGCCACATCCATGCGATGATTTTTCATGGTATCTATCAGGCAGACTTTATCATTCACCAGTTGCGCCATGTCTTTATCGCCGGTAGAGATAATAACCTCAAGCCCCTGCTGTACCGCCTGTACAGACAAGGTGCCGATTACGTCATCGGCTTCCACACCAGCTACCATAATCAGGGGAAAGCCCATGGCCTTAATAACCGCATGCAGGGATTCTATCTGATTGCGCAAATCATCCGGCATAGAGGGTCGGTTAGCTTTGTACTGCGCGAACATATCATCACGAAAGGTTTTACCTTTAGCATCAAATACCATTGCCATGCGGCGTGTGGGATGATCATTGAGCAGGCGCTTCATCATATTGACCACACCATAAATTGCTCCGGTCGGCATTCCTTTGGAGTTGGTCAGCTCAGGCATAGCATGAAAAGCACGGTAAAGATAAGATGAACCATCTACCAGCACCAGTTCTTTGTTAATATTTTCCTGTGCAGTTGTCGTCGCTGTAGCAGACATTATTTTTCCGGTTTTTAAAATTATAAAGCCTTCAGAAGGCTGCGGTTTAAACTACCAGATTATACAGCTTTAAGGGCATATATGATATGCTTTAAAGGTATGACTTCAGGGATAAAAAATGAATACTGCAACTATGCCGACTGACGCTCAGGCTCTGAACACATCACCGCCTGACAGTGCGGAACTGCACAAAATAAAATATGGTATCGGTAATTTTGCCATCTGGTTCTTAATTATAATAGAACTGTCTGAATTTGCTTTTTTTTTTATCGTTTTTTTAATTGGTAAAGCCCATTATCCGGAAATTTTCTACCAGGGGCCGCCGCAGCTAAATACTATGGCCGCCATGTTAAATACCCTGCTGCTTATCACCGGCAGTTTCTGCGTAGCCAGAGCTGTGGCGGCCATACGGCGGGACGATCGCAAACACGCTGTTTTTTTTCTCTGGCTGACATTTTTTATGGGTTTTTCCTATTGTATTATCAAAATCTGGGAATACCAGTGGAATATAGAAGCCGGTTTTGATTCATCCAGTAATTATTTTTTCGGTATTTATTATTATCTGACCTTTAATCATTTTGTCCATGTATTAATGGGTATGAGTGTTATCCTCTGGGTAACCATTGGCCTGCATATGGGACATTATAATTCTAAACACCATGCTACTCTGGAAAGCGGTGGTCTGTACTGGCATATGATTGATCTAGTATGGCTGGTGATTTTTCCTTTACTTTATGTATTACGTTAAAGGTATATATTATGACTATTTTCCCCAGTCTTAAAAGACTCTCGAAGGAAAGGCGTATTAATTTTTTCTGGGTCATCTTAATGCTGTTGACCCTGTTTGCAACCTATATTGCCGAATCCGCCACCCCCAGTCATTTTATTGTATTAGTAATTTGTTTCACCACTGCCATAAAAGGTCGTTTTGTTATGGATGAAATGATGGGATTACGGGAAGCCATTCCGGGTATCCGCTATACTATTTATTCATACTTTATTTTACTGCCCATTTTTATTGCTTTAAGTATTATTTTTCCGGAATTTCTGGTCAAAATAACCACCATTAATCCATAAATCATCCTACTGTCAGCTGCAGGGAAACATGTAATGAGTAAAACAGACCCTAGAGATCCTTCCTTTATTCCACTGAAATCTGATACTCTGAATCGCGAAACCTGGCGAGTATTTCAAATCATGGCTGAATTTGTCAACGGTTTTGAACAATTGTCTCATATTAAACCATCTGTCAGTATTTTTGGTTCCGCCCGAACCTCTCCCAATGATCCGGTCTATCAATTAACGGAAGAAATTGCTGAATTATTATCCAATTCCGGCTTTTCTATTGTCAGTGGTGGGGGCCCAGGTGTTATGGAAGCGGCTAATAAAGGCGGTCATCAGGGAAAATCTCAGAGTATTGGCCTGAATATTGAATTACCCAGAGAACAGCACAGTAATCCTTATCAGGATATTTCTCTGTCTTTCAAACATTTTTTCTCCCGTAAGGTCATGTTTGTAAAATATGCGACGGCTTACGTTGTCATGCCCGGTGGTTTTGGTACACTAGATGAATTTGCAGAGATTCTGACCTTGATTCAGACGGGAAAAACCCGCAAAATTCCTATTATTCTGGTGGGGAGTGAATTCTGGTCCGGTTTACTGCAATGGTTTGAAAAAAGTATGGTTCCTGCAGGTACCATAGAACTGAAAGATCTGCAGTTAATGCAGGTCATTGATGATCCCAAAGCCATTGTTGATGCAATTTTTGCCCATTATGAGCATCGCTGCTTTGAGCCCTCAGAAGAAGAACACGAACAAATGCTGGATCTTTAGAGGCTGACAACACCTAAAGATCACAAAAAAAATAATTTCAGGAAATATGAATGAATAAAAAATATGCTTCAGCCGCAATCAGTACCCTTATAATAGCCCTTTCCCTTTGCCTCACAGTCAATGTTATTGCAGAAACAGAGGGCGAACAAAAGCGCAAACCAGATGAAGATAAGGTTAATCCTCTGGAAAATGTAGATATTAATATTATTAAACGGGATGACAAGACCATTGAAACTTATAGTGTTCATGGCGTGGTATATAAGGTAAAAATCATTCCCAGCAGTGGTCCGGTATATTATTTATATGATACCGACGGTGATGGTTCTCTGGAAACCCGTTCAAATCGGGAAATCAGTGAAACTACGGTACAACAGTGGAAAATTTTTCAGTGGTAAAACAGTAGCGATTTATATGTATGAAAGCTGTATTAAATATCTGTTTATACACTGCTTAATCGTTCACAACTTACCTCGGACAGGTTCCCTGGATGCCAGGCTGTTTTTCATTACAGCAAAGCAATATACAGGTTAACTATAAAGCCATTTCAAATGGCATAGAATGTTCTGCGTTGCGGGGTGTCCCATCTGCGGTATCAAAAACGACATAAAGATCGACAAAATTCACCGGAACTGGTTCAGGATAAAGATCCTGATGTGCTAAAATAGCTAAGCAAAATCATCGCAGCGATCTAGAACTAACGCTATTACTGGAACAAAATGCACTCTGAATTACCATCCGTCAATAACTCCGTATCTCCGACTTTAATGCAACGCATAGCCCAAATTCTGGAGCTTATTACTGTTCGCAGTGGTCAGTTGATTGCCTGGCTGACTCTGTTGATGGTATTTACTACCTTTCTTATCGTGGTACTTCGCTATGGTTTTGAATCAGGCTGGATTGCCATGCAGGAATCGGTTGTCTATATGCATGCTCTGGTTTTTCTTATTGGTATTCCCTACACTCTGAAATACGATGGCCATGTTCGGGTCGATATTTTTTATAGTAAGATGTCAGCACGCAGCAAAGCCTGGGTTAATTTACTGGGAACTCTGTTGTTATTATTACCCGTCAGTGTCTTTATTGCCTGGGTCAGCTGGGATTATGTAACGGCTTCATGGCATATGCATGAAGAATCCGGTGAAGCCGGCGGCCTGCCCGGCATATACCTGCTCAAAGCCACTATTTTACTGATGACAGTTCTACTGTTAATTCAGGGACTAAGCCAGTTATTACAGAACATTTCATTTCTGTATCAGCTGAAAAAGCAGCACAATGACAGCACATCTATAAATACCCCGGCAGGGAGCCTTTAAATGGATACTATAATGCCTCTGCTGCTCTTCATCAGTGTCTGCATGGTATTATTAATCGGTTATCCGGTTGCCATGTCACTGGGTGGAACGGCCTTATTATTTGCTCTGATTGGTCTGCTGACCGATACTTTTGACCCAATTTTTTTACAGGCTCTGCCTAATCGTATCTTTGGTATTATGACCAACCAGACTCTGGTGGCGGTACCGCTATTTGTCTTTATGGGGGTTATGCTGGAACGCTCAAAAGTGGCAGAAGAACTTCTGGGCACTATGGCTGACATGTTCGGCAC
>JALVAL010000605.1 GCA_027011205.1 Gammaproteobacteria bacterium | reverse complement strand
GTTCGGCACTCTGCGTGGCGGCCTGGGGATTTCAGTAGTACTGGTGGGTATGCTGCTGGCTGCCAGTACCGGTATTGTCGGTGCTACGGTCGTTACCATGGGCCTGTTATCATTGCCCATTATGCTTAAACGGGGATACCACCCCAGCATTGCAACCGGGACAATCTGTGCGGCCGGCACACTTGGACAAATAATTCCCCCCTCAATCATACTGATTTTACTGGGTGATGTATTATCGGCAGCCTATCAGCAGGCACAATTAAATATGGGGATATTCAGCCCGGAACCCCTGTCAGTAGGTGATTTATTTGTGGGTGCACTGATTCCGGGGCTGATCCTGGTGGCAGCCTATATTACTTATCTGATCATTATAGGTCTGACCAGCAAGCGCTTAATTGCAGAGGTAGAAAAACACCGTACTCAGCATTCAGATCATATACTATTACGCAGTCTTAAAGCCCTGATCCCTCCCTTATTACTGATTGTTGCTGTTTTAGGCTCGATATTAACAGGGGCTGCAACACCCACTGAGGCCGCCGCTGTAGGTGCTGTCGGCGCATTAATGCTGGCTCTGTTTAAACAGCAGCTGAATTTCCCGGTCTTAAAAGACGTGGTGTATTCAACCACTCAGGTCACCAGTATGATTTTCTTTATTTTTATTGGTGCGGCCATTTTCTCTCTCACCTTCCGTGGTTTTGGCGGTGATGTAATCATTGAAGAGTTTTTAATGAGTATTGCCAAGAAGAATTCGCACAGCTGGTTAATTCACATTCTGCCAGATGGCGTATTTGGCCCATTATTAATTGTAATGCTAGTGATGTTTTTGCTGGGCTTTATTCTGGATTTTATTGAAATAACCTTTGTAGTAGTACCTATTATCGCACCGGTATTATTAACACTGGGTGTCGATCCGGTATGGCTGGGAATAATGATTGCCATTAACCTGCAAACTTCTTTCTTAACCCCGCCCTTTGGCTTTGCCCTGTTTTATCTGCGCGGTGTCGCCCCAAAAAGTGTTAAAACCGTTGATATTTATAAAGGGGTTATTCCATTTATTTTAATACAGGTCGCTATGATGTTTGCCCTGGCTTACTGGCCCCAGCTGGCCACCTGGCTGCCGGAACAGGTCTTTAAATGACTCTCAAGCCGGAAGACCTCAGGCTCAGGCTACTTTGGGTAAGATGGTTTCTACTGGCACATTTTGATAGGAACGTCGGAAGAATTTGCCCAGGACCTGATTGATTCGATTGGTTCGTTGTAAAGATGGAATAATATTTTTCTGACGATAGCCAATCTGCTGTAAAAACAGATACAGTTCCTGATTATGCGGTTCAAGTTTCAAGCCCAGAATAATAGTTGCCAGACCTTTTTGACGTTGACCCAGATAAAGATGGGTATAGGCCAGTACTTTCAGGATACAGGTGTCTCTTGGACTCATATGATGAGCATCTTCTATAATAGAGATCCGCTCTTTCATACCACCAATGACCTCACACAGCCCCAGATAGGCCAGACATCGTGCACTGGCCTGAGGATCCGCCTTATGTTTATTCATTGCCACCCGAAAATAAAATACTGCCTTTGAATAATCATAATTTCTAAGTGCATCAATACCTCGTGAGAATTCCATTACCAGCCGGATATTGGTTTCCAAAATCGCCTCCCCCTTCTCCTGTTTGCCAAGTAAAATTTATCCCTTTAACCAGAGAAAATCAGCTGCCACCGACTGCAACTGCATTAAGCACTAACTGATTTTTCCAAGTTTAATGAAATGAAAAACACCTCATCTATACTCTGATTCTAGCAGATTTTTTTTTATTGCCAACGTCAGCCGATTTTTTTTAAAAAAAATGATACTTTGATCTCAAAATTGAAACCAGTGTTACCCAGCACTCAGGAAAGAATTATCCTAAATAAATCAGTTGAAACGTAGCGAGAATGATCAGAGTGCTGGAGACACAAGGTTTTACAGATTATTTTAGCTTTATTCGCACTCACCGCACGGGTGAGAAAAATCCTTTAGATTCAGTGCTTAAGGCAGTTATAGAGCCCTGAGTTATTTCACCAACAGCAGTCTATAGCAAATTTATCGCCACTTTTTTTAGGGACTGTTAATAATTGTCATTTATTAGCGAGTAATGAACAGTATTAATTAAACAGCAACAACGCGGTTTTTACCCTTATCTTTGGCCTGATACAGGGCATGATCAGCCCGGTTAAGCAGATTATCCGGGTTATCTTTTTGCTGAAAAGCAGCAACCCCGAAACTTGCAGTAATAGACAGCCCTTTATTAAATTCATGACCGGCAATAATTAAACGTAATTTTTCAGCCACTTGCTGTGCCGCTTTTATATCACTTTGTTGACAGATGATAAGAAATTCTTCACCGCCCCACCGACTGATAGTGTCATTTTTTCTGGTATAAGCCAAAAGAATGGCTGCAAAGTCCTGCAAAACCGTGTCACCTACGCTGTGACCATGAGTATCATTAATCTGTTTAAAATCATCAATATCCAGAATTATCATTGAAAATGGTGTGTTATATCGTCGGGCCAGATTAAATGAGTCCTGAATGCAGTTATCAATATAACGACGGTTATACAGTTTAGTTAACGGATCAATAATCGATAATAATTCCAGTTTTTTATTCAATGCCTGCAAATGGGTATTGTATTGGCTGACAATACGATATCGATAAAAAAGGAACATCAGTAAGACAGAAAAAACGGCCAGTGATTTCCAGTAAATAGAATAATCAATTGAGCTATCAACATTTATATTCAGCCATTCATTGAGTACATTCTGTCTGGCTTTTTCATCCATATTATTAATAATGCGATTAAAAATATCCAATAATACCGGGTCATCATTTTTAACCGCTACAGATAACTTCAGGGTCTTATCAAACTGTCCGGCAACTTTTAAATAACCCGAATAATTTTTCCGGATATAATACGCAACACTGTTCAGGTTGCCTATAAAACCATATAGTCGCCCCTTAGCCACTGCTTTTAACCCCTCATCAACAGAATCAACAATCACAAAGTCTATCTCAGGATGGTTTAATCTGAGCTCCTCGGAAAAAGCATGATTTTTAACAATTCCCAGTTTTTTATGGTTTAATTTATTAATATTTTCTATAAAAAATTTGTCATTTGTGGTTGCAATAACAATGGGAGCTTGCAGATAATCGCTGGTAAAATTAAGATAACTACTGCGTTCAGGGGAACTCATTGCCAGTGCTAAAATATCACATCGGTGTTTTTTTATATATTCCAGAGACTGTGTCCAGTTTGTGGTAGGAACCAGGGTAACAGGTATCTCCAGATAGCTTTCAAAAAGACGCATAAAATCCTCACTCATACCAATATACCTGCCCTGTTTAATGGCTTCAAAAGGCATCCAGTTGGGATCTATACAGACCTTAATTTCTTTTTTTGTTTCCAGATAGTGTTGCTGCTTGATAGTAAAAACAGCATTATTTTTGGCAGTACAGTGTTTATTGAATAACAAACCGTCAATATCAAATTGCCTGTTTTTTACTTTCAGCCCCGAGTCAATAAAATCCGTTGCCATCTGTTTTAAAACTTTACAATCCATACTGCCGACTGGATAAATATTAGGTAGAACAAGACTTTTTATAATTTCAGCTTCGTATTTCAGAGCGGCTTTGCTTTTATGCTGAGTGTTATATTTTTCCAGGATAAGGTCAATCATCTCATCACTGTGTTTGAGAGCATATTTCCAGCCTTTTATGCTGGCACGAACAAAGGCGGCAGTACGTTTGGGATGTTGCTGTATTTCCTGCCGGGAAGTAAATAAATTGACATCATAAAATTGTGAGCCATAACTGGTTGGATTAAGAATATTGTACTGAGCATCTATCTCATTCAAAAGAAAGGGCTCATTGGTTATAAAAGCAGCCATTGCATCAACTTCATGCTGCATAAATGCAACAATAGAGTGATGTACCGGCACGATCTCAAAATCATCCGCTGTCATATCAAAGCGATAAAACATCATAGTTATCCCGGAATTAATTAATTCCTGATGACTGCCCATAATGCGTTTACCTTTTAAATCAGCAGGCCGGCTAATTTCTTTTTGAGCCACCAGAACAAGTGCAGAATGTTTAAAAATGTTAGCCAGAAGAACCAGTGGTTTACCATTAAGATAATTCATAAGCAAACTGGAATAACCTATGCCATAAGTTTTATTACCATCTAACACTTCCTGTACGGTATCCCCTTCACCTGATGGTTCATAAAAGTTAACATCCAGCCCCTCTGCCTCATAAAAACCTTTTTCTCTGGCCGCATAAAATCCTGCAAACTCAAACTGATGCTGCCACTGAAGTTGCAGGGAGACATTCTCAAGAGCATAAACATGAAGAAAGGGTATGCCCATAAGGCATAACATGAAGAGAAATTTGTTTAAAATCAGTCTGTATAAATAAGTCACAGACTAAGTTTAGAAGGGGGATATCGCTTTGTCCAGAAGATGAAAATTTAACAGCCTCTAATGTAGAGCCGGTGCAGGATCATGCAGCATAACAGCAGGTTCGCTAAAACTGGTAAAACGTTCCATAAAATCTATGGTTTCCAGCATCGGAGCACCACGAAAGAACTGGGTCATTGGAATATCCACCCATAAGCGATCCGCCCACAGGTAATATTCATAGGGTGTATCACCAATACCATCCTTATTGCGATCAAAACCTTCATAATTATCCCAGTAATTATTTTTCCAGTTATTATAAAAAGAAGCAGCCGGAATACTGGCCTGTACATCCAGGATATTGGAGATAAAATGATTATTATGAATAATATGCCCGCCACGTTCACCATAAAAATAAAGGGCTATATCATTGTATAAAAACCAGTTATTTTTCAGAGTAATAATATTTTCCGGATCAAGCGGTGCATTGGCGCTCATTCCCACCGCACAGTGCAGAATTTTATTCTCCAGAATTTGAATATTATTACTTTCCTTAAAAGC
>JALVAL010000604.1 GCA_027011205.1 Gammaproteobacteria bacterium | reverse complement strand
TAAGAAAATGTCTAAGAAAAGAATTTATGATTTTTTAGAGGTGAACAATTTTGGGTAATGAATTTCGTCGTTTTAAAGGAACTACACCCAAAAGAATTAAGTGCCATAATTAAGGAAGTTACTGCTAAAGAAACTCAGTGGGCCCTGGAGGCTGCTGCAAAAGACAAGGAATATATTATTGCTTCCGGTCGAACTAAAGTTCACCCCTTAACAGATGCTCAGGCTGCTCAGTGGGCTAAAGTTATGAAACCGGTATGGAAGAAATTTGAAGCCAATGTAGGTAAGGATAATATTGAAGCCGCTTTAAAATGCAGTAAATAATACCTTCCTTATTTTTGTTATCTGTCCCCGGCTATTATAGCTTGCCTATTAATAGTCGGGGATTTTTTTAGCCTAAACACGCCTCAGGTTCTTATATGAGTAAATTCATTGATTATATTGAAGAAGGTTTTATCGCCTTCCTTTTGACAGCAATGACCGTTGTTACTTTTTCTCAGGTAGTGGCCCGTTATGTATTTAATTCAGGAGCTGTGTGGGCACTTGAGTTGACCACCTATCTATTTGCCTGGCTGGTTATGTTTGGAGCGGCTTATTGCGTAAAAAAAGGTATTCATATTGGTATCGATTCTTTTGTAAATTTATTTTCAGCTAAAATAAGACGCTATATCACCCTGTTATCTATCAGCCTGTGTATGCTCTATTGCGGTATTTTATTTAAAGGTAGCTGGGATTATGTGGCCAAACTAAAAATGATTGGTCTGGAAGCAGAAGATATGCCCATTGAAGAATGGCAGATTAAAATTATTCTTCCTATTGGTTTTGCTCTGATTTTTTTCCGTCTTATTGAAGTGGCTCTGAAAGTCATCAGAGGTGAGGTGGACAGTATGCATTTTGTCAATGAGGCTAAAGAATTACTGGATGAAATAGATCATTCTCCCAAATCTGATAAGCGGGAGATAAAATAATGGTTACCGCTTCTTTATTCATTTTATTGTTGCTCTTTATGCTCATTGGAGTACCCGTTGGCTTTTCTCTGGGACTGGCCAGTACCCTGACCATTTTATTTTTTGCCGATGATTCCATGGCCTCTCTGGCCGGTAAAATTTTTACCTCTATGGAACATTATACCTTAATGGCCATCCCCTTCTTTATATTAGCCTCAGCCTTCTTAACCACCGGTGGCGCTGCCAGAAGACTGGTGGATTTTGCAGTTGACAGTGTTGGCTGGATACGCGGTGGACTGGCTATGGCCTCTGTTCTGGCCTGTATGATGTTTGCCGCTGTTTCCGGTTCGTCACCAGCTACAGTGGTGGCTATTGGCTCCATTGTGATTGCCGGCATGGTACGTGAGGGTTATAGCCAGTCTTTTGCTGCCGGCGTGATCAGTACTGCCGGTACAATGGGCATTCTGATCCCGCCATCTATTGTAATGGTAGTTTATGCGGCAGCAACCGATGTCTCGGTAGGCAGAATGTTCCTGGGGGGTGTTATCCCGGGAATACTTATCGGCATTATGATGATGATCAGCATTTATTTTGTCGCCCGGAAAAAGAATTTTCCCAGTGTGCCCTTTAAAGGGATCAATCAGTTAATACGTTCTGCCTTGAGTGCTGCTGGCGGACTGTTTTTAATTGTAATTATTATGGGCGGGATTTACGGCGGCATTTTCACTCCCACCGAGGCGGCTGCGGTAGCCGCTGTTTATGCATTTTTTATTGCAGTATTTGCTTATCGTGATATCAAGTTACGTCAGGTACCCAAAGTACTGGTGGATGCCGGTAAAACCAGCGTTATGCTGATGTTTATTATTGCCAATGCCATGTTATTTGCCTTTGTACTCACCTCTGAGCGTATTCCACATGAAATTGCACAATGGATTGTATCTATTGGCTTACCGGTCTGGGGATTTTTGCTGATTGTCAATATTATGCTGCTGATAGCCGGTAATTTTATGGAACCTTCCGGTATCTTATTAATTATGGCCCCGATATTATTTCCCATTGCGATTCAACTGGGTATTGACCCCATTCATCTGGGTATTATTATGGTGGTAAATATGGAAATCGGCATGATCACACCGCCAGTGGGTCTCAATCTGTTTGTGACCTCAGGTATTACCGGTATGAGTATGATTGATGTGATTAAAGCGACCTATCCCTGGCTGTTATTATTGCTGAGCTTCCTGATGATTATTACTTATATTCCAGAGATATCCATCTTCCTGCCTAATCTGCTAATGGGTCCGGAAAGTGTGGCTATGTAAGAAAAGTGTCCATCCGGAAATTACCTTCCTGGCAATTTACCGGAACGTAAAAGAAAAAGTGTGATTTTTCTTTTACTCATTTTCAACGACTTACGTTCGTAAAAAATGAGTGGCACTTCCTGTGCCATCAATAAATGAATGCACACTGTTTAAAATCGATACAAGGCACTGATACTATAATATTTGATATTGGTATCATAAAACTTAATATTGGAATCAGAATCATAATAGGCAAGTGTACCCAGTATGTGCCAGTGTTTCAGACCAAAAGGTCTTTTGTAAGCAGCAGTAAAACCGATACCCAGACGGTCATCATTGCGGGTTTTATTATAGATAGGGTTTCTTTTATCAAAATCAGCTTCCGCCCAGTCTAAATTGGTAACAAAAGAATATTTTTCGGAATTGTATATATGAGTCAGTCCCACTCCCCAGGTTGTGTTTTTCATAGCCCGGCCATCTAAATCCCGATTAGTATAATTAATTTTGGGTTCCAGAGAATGACCATTACCGAAATTAAATGTATAACCCACTTTCAGATCATGGATACTTCCTTCACGATCCAGCAAATCCATATCGCCAATACTTAGACCCAGTGCCCGTCCACTATTTTCATCATCCAGTGTAATATTTCTATAGCTATACTGGACATCCAGACCGGTTCCGGCAATTTTATCCCATTCCAGACGCACACCCTTTGAATCACGATCAGTTTTAGAACGACGCTGGTTTATAAGGTAAGGATCCTCCCATACTTCTGTGGGAATAGATGAGAACATATAACTGGCAGCAATAATACTTTTGTCAGTCAGTTCATGACGTACACCTAACAGGGTTGAAAAATCAAATTCAATAAAATCCTCCAGCAGGTTACCAAAATAAACCTGTGTTCGTGATGAAGCCCAGGTGTAAGCCACTTCACCATTTAGCTGCATCAGGCTTTCACTTTCAGACTCCGGGCTGGAATACAGGGAAGTAATTGTTCTCTGACTGATATCACCAAAGCTATTACCGGCAATCATATTACTCTCGACTTTCACACCTGCAGCACCCATATTGATATAGCCGCTGAAACCATCCTTTTCAGGGATGGCGTCCAGTGCTGAAGCAATTCCTGAAAGAGCATACAGAGCTATGCTCAACAAGCCATAAACCAGTACTTTCATCACTTATCCCTTAACGTAATTTATATGCTATTAACAGCATTATGTTATATTATGTCCATGTCCATGTCCATGTTTAGCATCTTGAGCAATTTTTGAAAGAATATCAAATACTGCCTGGCTGGATTCTTCCATTAGTTTTACAGCTTGCATTAGGTGAGTAAAATCTATATTTTCGTGTTTGATTAATTCAAAGATATCCTGGGTGCCGTTGTGCACAACTGAATGTGGCTGCTCTAATGCTTTATAATGACTGGAATGTGAGAAAAATTCTTTACCTTCCCCTTCATAATACCATTTACCCAGACGACAGTTACGATGATCAACAAAATCAAAAACAGGTTCATGTTTATTAATCGATAAATAAGTATTTATTTTCCACAGCAGATGATCAGATTTAGCCAAACTCATAAATACCATATCTGTCATTATATCAATATCTTTAAAATGATCTTTAACCTGCTCATCAATTTTATGAAGGTGTGATTCAAAATGCACCATATCTTTTACTACGGAATCAACACTGCTGGTCAGTTCCGATGACACTTTAGCAACAGAAGCTACATTTTCTTTCAGTGACGTGAGTACTTCAGTTATTTCAGAAATAGCTGTCTGTGTCTTATCAGCCAAACCCCGAACTTCATCTGCAACGACAGCAAAACCTCTACCTGCCTCACCTGCACGGGCAGCTTCAATAGCGGCATTTAAAGCCAGTAAATTAGTTTGTTCTGCTATGCCCCGAATAAGAGAAAGAATAGAAGTAATTTCTTCAGCTCTGGCAGACATTCCTTCAACAGCAACACCTGACTCATCTGAAACAGATGAAAGACTTTGTATTGCCGTACTGATTTTATTCAGATTTTCTGAACGTGCTGCAAATTCAGACATGAGCAGGGAGACGCAATTTAAGGTTTCCTTTGCTGCCTGAACAGAGTTTGCCAGAGAGCCCTGAATATCCATCATACCCGATTTCATGTGCTCATTTTCAAAGGTCATTAATTCCTCTGCCTGAGTCAGAGAGACTTGATGCATCTTTTCCGTTGAAAGTTGTGCTTTAAGTTGTTCAACTTCCTTTTTTAGGAGTAAATTTTCATTTTCAAGCTGTTCTTGTTTTAGAATCAGTGCCTTGTACTGCTGACTTTTTTCCTGATTGAAAAAAGAGATCATTCGATTACTCCTTATTATTTATCCTTAGTCACAAGTATTATTTTATTAACTCTATAGCTTGTTAATGGTTTTAGATTCTTTTAAAGCTGTGCAATATCATCATTTTCTGTATCCAGTTGCTGAACAATTGAACGACCAGATTTTAGTTTATCAAAATGAATTTTTTCAGATGCTGGAGTGCAGAATAAGCCCGTACGAAATTGAAATATTCGTGTACGAATTGATCATGTACCTATACCCTTTGTCAATACTTCAGTATAGTATGTTGCAATGAGCAGTTGAATCCATCGTACCTGAAATTAGAAAATCTCTAATAAATCTTCTTCAGACATCTCTTTAACTTCTTTTTCAAGAAGAGAAATTGCTTCTAATAACGTTCCTGAAATAGCTAATAAATCCTGCATCAATTTATTGGCTTCTTTTTGAGTATCCTTTTTAGATTTAGAACCAAAAATTTTTTGAAATGTAGATCGTTCATCTTCACCAAAAAGAAGTTTAAATATTTCCATATAAATGTGGTGAAGCATTTCATGAGGGACACTGATAGAATCAAACGAACTGAGATCAGATAATTGTTGTCCTGTACCATAGTACCATTG
>JALVAL010000603.1 GCA_027011205.1 Gammaproteobacteria bacterium | reverse complement strand
GTGATTTTTCTTTTACTCCATTTTCAACGACTTACGGTCGTCAAAAATGAGCGGCACGTCCCTGTACCGCAAGTGTGCATCAATAAACGGATGCACACTAACCAATATGAGTGGCAAATGAGACAATCACTGTATGAATATAAACAAAGATCTTGAGTATTTAATTTCCGAAATCCCAATTTTTAATGAACTGGATGCACAGGATACCCAAATTCTATCCCAATACCTGTTTCCCAAGGATCTTGCTATTGGCGGACTGGTCTGTAAAGAAGGTCAGCATGGCAGTTTTTTAAGTTTTGTGGCTTCAGGTGAGCTGGAGATTGTTAAAACACTGGATAATCAGGAAGTCAAAATATCCACTATTTCCGAGGGTGATTCTCTGGGTGAAATGGCTTTAATTGATGGTCTGACCCGCTCTGCCACTGTAAGAGCCTGCAGACCATCAACTATTTTGATTTTACGTCGGGATGATTTTAATACTCTGCTGACAGAACACCCTGCTGTAGGTATTAAAATTTTAAAGGGAATTGCACGTTTATTAAGCCTGAATCTGCGCAAGGCATCTACCCAGTTAACCACTTATATGACCATGACCCAATAATGAATAAACAGCCCCTAACTCAGCGATTGGTTCGTTTATTCTTTTTACCGCCAAATTTTTTGGCCATATGTTTGGTCTGACGATGTCGTCTTTCCAGCACTTTCTGCGTTTTATCATTGTTTCTGCGGGTATTTCTAAAAGGATTGACACTGTTTTTGAATTCCAGCCGAATCGGGGTCGCTTCCAGCCTGAGCCGTTTACGAAAACTATTCACCAGATAACGCTTATACGCTTCTGAAACAAACTCCGTCTGATTACCATGAATAACAATTAATGGCGGATTTACGCCACCCTGGTGAGCATAACGCAGTTTAATGCGCCTTCCCCTTGCCAGGGGCGGCTGATGCATTTGTACCGCTTCTTCCAGCAAGGTGGTCAGTTTAGAAGCCTGATGACGTTTCATCGCAGATTCATAGGCTTTATTGACGGAGCTGTACAATAAACCAACACCACTGCCATGCAGAGCTGAAATATAATGATATTTGGCATAATCAAGATAGGGCAGGCGGCGTTCCAGCTGTTCTTTAACAAACTGGCGGCCATCCTGGCTCATACCATCCCATTTATTAATTGCCACAATCAAAGCCCGCCCCTTATCCAGCACATAGCTGAGCAGGTGCAAATCCTGATCCGTCAGACCTTCATGGGCATCGAGCATTAAAATAACCACATGGGCCGATTCGATGGCCTGTAATGCCTTAATAATAGAAAACTTTTCCAGTGCTTCCTTTACCCGGCTGCGACGCCTGACTCCTGCGGTATCAATAAAAGTATAACGCTGACCATCACGTTCAAAGGGAATAAAAATACTGTCTCGAGTGGTGCCGGGCATATCAAACGCAACCACCCGCTCTTCACCCATCAGACGATTGATAAGGGTGGACTTACCGACATTAGGGCGACCCACAATGGCTAGTTTGATACCGGTTTGCTCAAAATCATCGGCATCACTGTCATCATCCGGCTGTTGCGCTATTTCCGCCAGTAATTCTTCCATCAGGGGAACAATACCATCCCCATGAGAAGCCGAAACTGAATATGGCTGCCCCAGCCCCAGCGCATAAAAATCAGCTTCTACCAGATCTTCATTCATGCCTTCAGTTTTATTAACCAGAACAACGATTTCTTTACCTAGTTGACGTAAATGCTGGGCAATGGTTTGGTCATGCCCGGTAATGCCACCACGTCCATCCACCAGAAACAGAATAATATTGGCTTCCTGCATGGCCAGATACACCTGGGACTGCATCAGGGTATCAATACCCTCATCTTCACCACTTAAGCCACCGGTATCAATAACAATATAAGGCCGATCGCCAACTTTACCGTCACCATACTGACGATCACGAGTCACCCCGGGCATATCTGCTACCAGTGCGTCTCTGGTTTTTGTCAGACGATTAAAAAGTGTTGATTTGCCCACATTAGGCCGCCCGACCAGGGCTATTACCGGTTTCATAACCTGAATTTATTAACTCAATTTGTTGGTTTCAGCATTCAGCTAAGTATAAAAGCTGTTTTAATTAATACGCAAAGCGGATAAGTCTCCGCCATTGCCATAAAAATAAACGGTTTCTGCATCCTTTAACGGCTGCACATGGAAGCCATCACTATCTACTTTATTGCGGCCTATTAATTCTCCATCCAGACGCGACAGAATATGGACATAACCTTCAAAATCACCGACTACTACATATTCGCCGACAGCAACCGGTGCGGTCAGTTTGCGATAAGCCAGCTTATCCTGTTTCCAGAGCAAATCACCGGTCACTCTATCCACTGCCCAGACATTACTGTCTGAGTCAGTTACATAAATGTGCCGCTCATCTGCCGCAATACCGGCATAAGAGGACATTTTTTTGGCCCAGAGTACTTCACCTTCCAGTGCATCAATGGCTACAATGCGTCCCTGATAAGTAACGGCATACAGCACCCGCCCAATAAGGAGCATATTGGCATCGATATCAACCAGACGTTCCAGATCGGAACGGCCCCGAGGGACGGCTGCATTGGCCTCCCACAGGAGACGACCATGTTTAATCCCGACAGCAGCCACTTTACCACTGTCAAAGCCGGTAAATACCAGTTCCCGGCCACCAATAATCGGACTGCTGTTGCCTCTTAATGTCAACACCGGGACACCCCGATCATATACCCATAACTGACTGCCATTTTCTATGTCAAGGCCATAAAGACGACCATCTCCGGTACGCACAATCAGAAACTGGTCCTGAATCAGAGGGGCGGCCAACATCACACTACTGAGTTGTTTTCTCCACAATTCAGTGCCATTTTCAGCATCCAGCACAATTATTTCACCCTCGGTATTTCCTACCACTACAATACCTTCTCCCGCACCAACACCACCGGTAATTTCAGTGTCCAGTTCCACCTGCCACTTTATATTGCCAGTTTCAAGATTTAATCCCGTTACCTGCCCTTCCCGATCCACAGTAAAAATATCATAATCAACTATCGCCGGTTTAAGATTAAGCATGACCTCATCCACACCAACTCCGACATTCTTACTCCATAATTTACTGACCTGTGCCGATTCATTAATATCTTGTAGTTCAGTAGGAGGTATGGAATTATCTTCACCGCTGAAAAAACCACAGGCACTTATAAGCAGACTGAAAATTAAAACAACAGCAATAGAAACAAAACGTTTCATTATGAATTTCCCAGATCATTACGTTTAATTTTAAGAATTTGGGCATTTGCACCCATTGCCGCATAGGCCTGTAAAGCCTGATCATAGGCCGCTCTGGCTTCATTAATACGATTCAAAGCCACCAGAATATCACCTTTGACTTCCAGATAGTTGGCTTTATAGCTGCCCTGATCGACATCCAGAACCTTTAAAGCCTGGTCATTTTTACCCTGCGCGGACAGCAGAGTCGCCAGACGAATTCTGGCAATATGCTTCAGGCTGCTGCTGCTACTGTTTTTAATTACCCACTGATACTGACTTTCTGCACCATCCAGCTTGCCTTCATCAACCAGTTTTCTGGCTTCCAGCATCGCTGATAATGTAGCATAAGGGTATTTAGAATAATCTTTCAGCATGGTTTCAACCTGCTGTTCAATGACCGGTTCCGAGCTGTCTGAGACTTCCTGCAAAATATGATCATATTCCATAGAGGCCGTCATCCCTTCAACCTGTTTGTGCTGTTTCCATTGCTGCACGCCTATAATTGAACCCAAACCTATTATGGTCAGACCAATAACCATTTTATAGTTCTCACTCCACCATTTTTTTATGGCTTCTACCTGTTGTTCTTCTGTTTCGTAATTATCCATTTATTGCTCCACTAAAGCATTTTTCAGTAATTCTATAAGCCGGTTCCGGGACAATGATTCCTGCTGAGGTCTGTCATCACTACTCTGACGCAGATATTTAACAGTAATAAGCTGCTGTTCCAGTTCATCATCCCCCAGAATAAGGGCAAATTCCGCCTGACTTTTGTCAGCGCGTTTCATCTGGCTTTTAAAACTGCCGCCACCGAATATATTAAAAATTCTTAGCTGCGGCATAGCGTCTCTTAATTGCTCTGACAACGTCAGTCCGGCAGTTTGTGCCTGTTCTCCCATCATCAGTAATACCGCATGAGGATGTTTTATGTTTTTTTGCAGTTGTTCATTGTCAACCAGCAGTACCAGACGTTCCAGACCCATTGCAAAACCCACGGCAGGCGTTTCCCGCCCACCCAGTTGTTTCACCAGACCATCGTAGCGACCACCAGCACAGATCGTGCCCTGTGCGCCCAGTTTATCAGTAACCCATTCAAATACCGTACGATTATAATAGTCCAGACCACGTACCAGACGAGTATTTATTTCATAAGTAATACCAATACTGTCCAGATAGGCACACAAACGGGAAAAATGCTGTTCTGATTCTTCATCCAGAAAATCCATCAGGCGGGGAGCCTGTTCTATCATGGTCTGCATAGCCGGATTTTTACTGTCCAGAATACGCAGCGGGTTAGTCTGTAATCGACGCTGACTGTCCTCATCCAGCAGTTCGCTGTGCTGCTGCAGATAATCAATTAACACATCCCGATACTGTTCTCGAGCCCGGGCAGTACCCAGAGAATTTAATTGCAGTGTAACTGAGTCCTCCAGACCAAGCATTTTCCAGAAACGGGCTGTCATGCAGATTAATTCTGCATCAATATCAGGCCCCTGTATGCCAAAAACCTCAACACCCACTTGATGAAACTGACGATAACGGCCTTGCTGCGGTCGTTCATGACGAAACATCGGCCCCATATACCATAAACGCTGCTGCTGATTGACCAGCAGACCATTTTGAATACCTGCTCTGACGCAAACAGCCGTACCTTCGGGCCGCAAGGTCAAGCTGTCACCATTACGATCATCAAAGGTGTACATTTCTTTTTCAACAATATCTGTCACTTCTCCAATAGAACGCTTGAACAGG
Source organism: Gammaproteobacteria bacterium (assembly GCA_027011205.1). Classification (GTDB taxonomy): domain Bacteria; phylum Pseudomonadota; class Gammaproteobacteria; order GRL18; family GRL18; genus JANELJ01. The sequence goes on along the minus strand of JALVAL010000603.1, from coordinate 11,816 downwards.
GCGGTTTTTTCTAACACCGGGAAACGGATTTCGTCGTAATTATAGCTTTTCAGGAGCTGGCGCAGTTGCTTTTCTATAAACTGCCAGGACGGACTTTCATCGGGAAGAATATCATTCATCCCGCGAATTGATTGAATTTTATCGGCCAAAATCGTTCCTAATCAGTTTACATCAGTATTATTTGACCGGCTATTGTACACTAAAACGAGCAATGTTTTTGTCATTTATATAGCGGGAATGATCAAATAATTTACCATTAATACTGAGTTTAACGACCCTGCCATTCCCTAAAAAGATATTATAGGGCGATACCCCCTCCAGATTAAGCACCTGCCCCGCACGTTTCAGCCCCGTGGCAAGCTTTTTACCTCTGGCATCTTTAATAACCAGCCAGGAATCACCGCTAAACTCCAGATGCAGACCTTTAGCAGGCACTGCCTGATTCTGGTTCAGGCTGTTATCAGCACCCGCTGTTTGAGAGCCTTCAGCAGGTTGGGAGCCTTCAGCAGGTTGAGAACCCTCAGCAGGCAATTCACTTTCTGCGCCTGCAGTAGAAGCGCTATTACCACCTGTATTCAATGCCTGTTCAGCAGTCTTTACGACAGGAGCCTGAGATTCTATAGTATTAACTTTGTCAGCCACTGGTTTTGCCGTTTCGCCAATATCTTCAAGCGGTTCATAACGGTATTTATCCGGCTCAGGTAATCTCAGTTGCCCCGGCTCATCTTCCACAACATCTGTGCTCGCCGGCTGTTCAACCGTTACAACAGTATTATCCCGCTTCGTGATATATTCACTGGAGATATAATTCCACAAATGCCAGGCTCCAAATACTAAAATCGCCAGACCCAACATCATAACCAGAGGAATAATAAACCGGGAAGCTTCGGAATGTGCCTTTATCCCTTTACCATTAGCTATTTTCAGCTCAGGATCGTTGCAGTTAGAAGAATATTCACGTTTATAGTATTCCACCAGCGGCTCCGGCTGAATATCCAGAAAACGGGCATAGTTGCGAATATATCCGCAGACAAAGGCAGATTCCGGCAATTTACTCTGATCCTCACTTTCCAGAGCCACAATAATTTTTTCATCCAGACGCAATTCTCTGGAAATATCAGAAGTGGTGAAATTTCTTTCATTTCGAGCCAGTTTCAGCTGATACCCGAACCCCTCTTCCCTGTTCGCAATGATATCCTTAATTTCCTGTTGTTCTTGTTGTTGTTTTTCCAAAATTAATAATCCTGCTTACCCTGATAGTACCACTGAGTTTCTTTGCTATCAGGAAATTTACTTTTAAGTTGCAATTGATAACTTGCCAGTAAATCATAATCAGGTTCAGACAAGTTATTAAGTATATTGATACCTAGCCAAAGACTATCTGGGCTTTGAATGGAGTTTTTATCAAAACGTTTAAAATAATTCCAGGCATATTGATATTCTCCCTTTTTATATAATATTTTGGCCAGTCCCAGGTATGAATTTATTTTGCCAGGATCAAGTTCGAGTGATTTACGGTATAACTTCTCAGCAAGCTCTATATTATTATTTTTTACTGCACAAAGCCCGGCGCTCTGATAGGCCCCGGCACGGTTAATATACAATGGGTTATTTAGCACCTTTTTAAACCGTTCTCTTGCCTGCTGGTATTTTCCCTGCTCACATAAAAAAATAGCATAATTGTTTAATATGGTTGAATCATTGGGCGCCAGTTGAACCGACCTTTCAAATTCTTTGTAAGCACTTTGCGGACGTTCCAGCCGACCGTATAAAACCCCCAGAAAATTATGTGCCAGGGCATAATTCGGATCCAGATTAATAGCTTTATTCAATTTAACCAGGGCTCGATCATAACGACCGTTACCAATATAACCCGCACCCAGCTGGGTATTTATTTCAGCAGCCGGAGTATTTGCTTGTGCCTCACTGGAATACTGAGTACTCAGCCCAATCTCATCTCCCGCTGATTCCGGATTACTCTGACAGGCCGATAACATAACGCCAGATAATAAAACAAATAACCATTTATTCATTTTCTACTATTTTCCCCTGTAATATTTTCCAGTCTGACTGGAGAATTCTCTTATATGATAGTTCTAATTAATGTCCATCCGGAAATTGCCTTCCTGGCAATTGTCCAGCACGAAAAAGAAAAAGTATGATTTTTCTTTTTCTCCATTTTCAACGGCTTACAGTCGTCAAAAATGAGCGGTACATCCCTGTACCGCAAGTGTGCATCAATAAACGGATGCACATCCTTGTGCCACTAGCGTGGCATACCTGCGAACTTTAAAAAAGTTCAAACTTTAATCCTGCAAATTAACTGCTACGACGGCTTTTATCTTTTACTTTTCCTGCCAGTTGTCCACAGGCTGCATCAATATCTTCACCGCGGGTTTTTCTAATCATGGAATTATAACCTGCTCGTTGCAAAATATCCCGGAACTGCTTAATAGTCTGCATTTTTGAACTACTGAATCCACTTTGTGGAAAGGGATTAAACGGTATTAAATTTATTTTACAGGGCAGCCTGCGCAATAAAGCCGCCAGTTCCCGGGCATTTTGTACAGAGTCATTGACCCCAGCTAACATAACATATTCAATGGTAAACTGCTTCTTTTTGATGTCTCCGGAAAAATAATAGCGACAGGCTTTCAGCAGCTCTTTAATCGGATATTTTTTATTCAGGGGGACGATGGTATCACGAATAACATCATTAGGCGCATGTAGAGAAAGTGCCAGACTGACATCACACTCTTCCCGCAGGCGTTTAAGCGCCGGCACCACACCGGCAGTACTGATAGTTACCCTGCGCTTGGACAGACCATAGGCATTATCTTCCAGCATTAAATGCACGGCCTGCACCACATTATCAAAATTAAGCAGTGGTTCACCCATTCCCATAAGGACGACATTAGTAACGGCCCGTCGAGATTCATTTTGCGGATTTTGCCCATTGTTCTCATTAACTTTAGGAATTCGTTCATTAAGCAGGCGACTGGCCACCCACAGCTGGGCTATAATTTCAGCACTGGTGAGATTACGATTAAACCCCTGTTTTGCCGTGGAACAAAAACCACAGTCAAGAGCACAACCCACCTGAGAGGAGATACAGAGTGTGCCTCGGTTATCTTCCGGAATAAAAACGGTTTCAATACTATTACCGCCATCCAGACGCATCAGCCATTTTGTGGTGCCGTCACTGGCTTTTTGCTCCTTAATAATTTCCGGAGCACGGATTTCAGCAATTTCACTCAAGTGCTCACGCAATGACTGGCTGACATTGGTCATTTGACTAAAATCATCCACCCCGAACTGATGGATCCATTTTAAAACCTGTACCGCACGAAACGGCTTTTCACCGATTTCAGTAAAAAAAGCTTTGAGATGAGGCAGATCCATGCCCAGCAAATTCACCTTTTGTGGTGATGAACTGTTCATAAGCAGAGCGTATTCTATGGCTTGAGGCATTTTTTTCCGTGCAAATAAAAAAACCCACTTATTATCACGCATATTTAGGAAAAATCCTACCTAAATATAAGATAAAACAGTGGGTTTTGAATATATCTATTAGAGCAACAGCCCCTTATACCCGATCCTCAATCCAGGCCATTTGTATGGCTTCGAGAATTTTTTCACCGCAATGCTCTTCGGTTTCTTCAAAATCATCCAGTGCCAGAACCCAGTTCATCAGATCCGGGAAACGTACATATTGCGGATCCACATCCGGATGAAGCTCATCCAGTTCAGCCACAATATCATGAATATCTGTCCATCTCAGTCCCATTGTTATTCACCCTGTTTTTATTAATTAATGATTTTCAGACACCATATTTATAGTGTATTTTGGTATTTCAATGACCAGATCTTCATCTGCCACAATAGCCTGACAGCTTAAGCGGGAATCAGGTTCAACGCCCCAGGCCTTATCCAGATAATCTTCTTCCATTTCTGATGCTTCTTCCAGCGATTCAAAACCCTCCCGGATAATGACATGACAGGTGGTACAGGCACATGACTTCTCACAGGCATGTTCAATTTCAATATCATTTTCCAGTGCCGCATCACAGATGCTGATACCGGGTTCTGCTTCAATGACTGCCCCTTCCGGACAGATTTCTTCATGGGGTAAAAATATTAGTTTTGTCATCTGGAACCTTCTGTAATCTCATCAACACTATGACCCGCTAATGCCTTATTAATACTGGCATCCATTCTTCGCTGAGCAAATTCAGCCGTTACTTTATCAACTTCTTCAATTTTCTGTTTAATTGCCCGCGGGTTATCTGTTTTAGCAACTTCAATTAATTCATCAATGCTCTGACGAATTGCCTGCTGTTCTTCTGCTGATAATAAATTATCAGCATCTTCATCCAGAGCAGCCTGAATGGCTTCCACCACTCTATCCGCCTCCACCTGTTCTTCTCTTAGTTTACGTGCTTCTATATCGTCTTTGGCATGGCTGAAAGAATCTGTAAGCATAGTTTCTATTTCGGTATCACTTAAGCCGTAGGAAGGTTTTACCTGAATACTGCTTTCTACTCCGGAAGTTTCCTCTCGTGCAGAGACCGACAGTAAACCATCGGCATCAATCTGAAAAGTCACTCGTATCCGTGCCGCACCTGCCACCATGGGAGGAATGCCGCGCAATTCAAAGCGAGCCAGTGATCGACAGTCACTAACCAGCTCTCGTTCACCCTGCAGCACATGAATAGCCATAGCCGTCTGACCATCTTTAAAGGTGGTAAAATCCTGTGCTCTGGCAACCGGAATAGTAGTATTACGATGAATAACTTTTTCCACCAGACCACCCATTGTTTCCAGCCCCAGAGATAACGGAGTGACATCCAGTAATAACATTTCATTATCAGTCTTATTACCCACCAGCACATCTGCCTGCCGGGCTGCCCCAATAGCAACGACTTTATCCGGGTCAATATCCACCAGTGGTTCGGTTTCAAAAAATTCTCCCACCATACGACGAACCATAGGAACTCGAGTAGAGCCACCTACCATCACTACATCTTCAATCTCATCCGTATCGATACCGGCATCTCGTAAGGCACGTCGACAGGGAGCTATAGTTTTTCTAATAACAGGCTGGATCAGTGTTTCAAATTGTTCCAGAGTGAGTTCAGATGCCCAGCTCTTACCATCGCCTAAATCTATCACCAGTTGCACACTGTCCTGTTCACTGAGGTTTTCCTTGGCTGCTCTGGATTTATCGTGCAGTTGACGCTGCAAGGTGGCACTGGGATCGGTTAAACCTGCTTCGGACATTATCCAGTTGACAAGGGTCTGATCCAGATCATCACCGCCCAGAGAGGAATCTCCAGCAGTAGAGAGTACTTCAAAAACACCACGAGTCAGTTTTAAAATGGAAATATCAAAGGTGCCGCCGCCTAAATCATAAATGACATGAATCCCTTCACTGCCGCTGTCCAGACCATAGGCAACCGCCGCTGCAGTGGGCTCATTAATTAAACGCAAAACATTCAAACCCGCCAGTTTGGCGGCATCTTTTGTCGCCTGGCGCTGAGCATCATCAAAATAGGCCGGTACAGTGATCACCACACCGATTAAGTCCCCGCCCAGATAATCGCTGGCACGCTGTTTTAAGGCGGTTAAAATTTCTGCAGACACTTCTACTGCACTGACATCACCGGCGGCAGTACGAATACGGGGCACCATGCTGTCTTCATCCTGAACAAAGTTATAGACCGAATGCTCCTTAATATCATCCAGACCCCGCCCCATATAACGTTTGGCTGAAACAATGGTATTGGTCGGATCATTAACAGCATTTTGCTGAGCCTCATAGCCTACTATTGTCTGATAACCATTTTCATCTTTAGCTAGAAACTGCACGACTGAGGGCAGTAGATGACGGCCCTGCTCATCTGCTATGGTTTCTGCCATAGCACTGCGTACTGTGGCAACCAGGGAGTTGGTGGTACCCAGATCAATGCCTGCCGCCAGCTTATGCTGGTGCGGTGCAGTGGATTGTCCGGGTTCTGAAATTTGTAATAAAGCCATAGTTTATGCTATTTCTCGTTATTAATATAAACCGAATACGCGGTCTAAAAGTACTGCTGAGTCTAAATATTCGTATTTGGCTGCAAAGACTGTATTTACAGCCAAATACTCTTACGGATTTCTAATCTTATTGAGTAGCCAGGTTTATAACTGATTTGCCAGATCTTCTTCTTTATTCATTGCTTCTTCCTGAAGGCGATTTAAAAACTGCATTTTCAGAGTTTCCGACTTTACCTGTGCCAGTCGTTTCTGCTGCTCCTGTTCAGTAATATCATTAGCCAGTATAGCCTGAAACTGAGTATCCAGTGCCATAACCGCAGCTTTGATTCGAGATTTCACATGAGCCAGAATATCATCCAGTTTGCCCAGCGGATCGTCACTTTCTTCCACCTGAGACAATGCTTCCCGTAATTCCATCTGTTCCATTAAAAAAACCGGATCCACAGAGCTATCATTTTCACCCAGATCAATTCCAAAAAGTGATAATAGATAAGCTGAACGTCGCTGAGGATTTTTTAAGGTTTCCAGAGCATCATTGATCTGGGCGGCTTTTTGTACCGACAGCATTCGTTCCCGGTCTGAAGCACTGGCAAATTTGTCTGGATGAACTGTTTTCTGCAACTCATGGTAATTATGGTTTAGAGTCTTTTTATCGATATCAAAACTTACCGGCAGTCCCAGCAATAAAAAATAATTATTGGGAGCTGTTATTTTTGAATGACTGGTCATGATTACTTTCCGGGGAAATTATGCAGGTATTGTACTCCCAGGCAGAACATGGGAACAGGGTGTGAGTTAGAAATTTTTACCTTTCAGGTATTGAGATTACGACCTGAAAAATGGAGACTCTTACCCACTAGACGTTGAAACTCTTAGTTTCTAAACGTTGAAACTCTTACCTTCTAAACGTTGAAACTCTCACCTTCTAAACGTTGAAACTCTCACCTTCTAAACGTTGAAACTCTCACCGCAACCGCAGGAATCTTTAACATTCGGGTTATTGAATTTAAAACCTTCATTTAGTCCTTCTCGACCATAGTCCAGCTCGGTGCCGTCAATATAAACCAGACTTTTGGGATCAACAATGACCTTAACGCCCCGGTCTTCAAAGACAACATCTTCGTCTTCAACTTTATCAGCAAATTCGAGCACATAAGCCATTCCTGAACAACCGTTGGTTTTTACACCCAGGCGTAATGCTTCGCCTTTACCCCGGTTTTCAATAAACTGTACAACGTGTTTTGCTGCTGCATCGGTTAATGTAATTGCCATAAATTTACCTTTTTACCCAGCACCTCGTAAGACCTCGTCCTTAAGATCGAGGATAGCAGAGGTAACAATTATTTCCAAAACCTCGTCTTTATAAGGGTGACTGCACCGTCATCGCTCAGGAAAATGCCGGTCGAAACCTGTTAGTCAGACTGTTTTTCTTTATAGTCGTCAATAGCCGCTTTAATCGCATCTTCTGCCAGTACAGAACAATGAATTTTAACCGGCGGTAATGCCAGTTCTTCTGCTATATCAGTATTTTTAATTTGACCGGCTTCTTCCAGAGTCTTGCCTTTAACCCATTCGGTCACCAGAGAACTGGAAGCAATGGCAGAACCACAGCCATAGGTTTTAAACTTGGCATCTTCAATAACACCTTTGTCGTCAACCTTGATTTGCAGACGCATAACATCACCACAGGCAGGTGCTCCGACCATGCCGGTACCAACACCTTTATCGTCATTTTCCATGGTACCTACATTACGTGGATGCTCGTAATGATCCAGTACTTTATCACTGTACGCCATTGTCTTTAACCTCGATTTTTGTCATTCCAGCCAGGTGCTGATTTTACACGATTGCCGAACTAACTTATTGTCTTACTCTGTTTTTCAAATTGGGGCAATTGCCTGTTAATGCAATACAGCCCCCGGTTTATTATCCACAAAACTTATTCTGCATAATAAATATCAGTGTGCATTCCACTGAATTGTGGACAGGTCAATACCGTCCTTATACATATCCCATAACGGCGACAACTGTCTTAATTTATCCACTTTTTCTTTCAGTAGTTTAACGGTGTAATCTACATCTTCTTCAGTGGTATAACGCCCCAGACTGAAACGAATAGAACTATGAGCCAGCTCATCATTACGTCCAAGAGCCCGTAATACATAGGAAGGTTCCAGACTGGCTGAAGTACAGGCAGAACCTGAAGAAACCGCCAGGTTTTCAATAGCCATCAGCAGAGATTCACCTTCTACAAAATTAAAACTCAGGTTCAGATTATGCGGTACACGATGTTTAAGGTCACCGTTTACATACAGCTCTTCCATACCCTCAAAACCTTTCAACATACGATCTCTTAAGGTAGTAATACGCGCAATTTCGTCTGCCATTTCAGCTTTGGCAATGCGGAAAGCCTCACCCATACCAACAATCTGATGCGTGGCCAGGGTACCCGAACGCATACCCCGTTCATGCCCGCCGCCGTGCATCTGTGCTTCAATACGCACTCTGGGCTTACGACGGACATATAGTGCGCCAATGCCTTTAGGTCCATAAACTTTATGTGCTGAGAATGACATCAGATCCACTTTCATTTTCTGTAGATCGATTTCAGTTTTGCCGGCACTTTGTGCCGCATCTACATGAAATATGACTTTACGGGAACGACACATTTCACCAATGGCCTCAATATCCTGGATGACACCGATTTCATTATTCACATGCATAATTGAAACCAGAATAGTATCATCTCTAAATGCCGCTTCCAGCTCAGTCAGGTCAATTAAACCATCAGCCTGCGGATCCAGATAAGTGACTTCATAACCTTCCCGTTCCAGCTGACGGCAGGTATCCAGTACCGCTTTATGTTCTGTTTTGGAGGTGATAATATGCTTGCCGCGTCTGGAATAAAAATGTGCAGCTCCCTTTAGAGCCAGATTATCTGATTCGGTAGCACCTGAAGTCCAGACGATTTCTTTGGGATCCGCATTAATTAAATCGGCCACATAGCCTCTGGCTTCTTCTACCGCAGCCTCGGCATCCCATCCATATTTATGAGAACGGGAAGCTGGATTACCAAAATTCCCGTCGATGGTCAGATAATGGCACATTTTATCAGCAACACGCTGATCCACAGGTGTTGTTGCTGAATAATCAAGATATATCGGTGAACTCATTAAAAATTCCTGTCCCGCAAAAAATGTAAAAATTATAATTTAACAGTCAGTATGTAACCAGACTACCAACCAACTTAGCAATACAACTTTGTTAAGCTATATGTTTTTCTTTAAAATCTACATGCTGACCACCAAGCGGCAGATTGCCGTCCTGACGACGTGCAACTTCCTGAACTGTCTGCTTTTCTACCAGACTGCCCAGAGTAATATTTGATAAGAACTCAAAAATCTGATCACTCAGATCACACCAGAGTTCATGTGTCAGACAACGCTCTTCATGCTGACAATTACCCTTACGATTACAGCGTGTGGCATCAACAGTTTCATCCACAGCCGCAATAATTTCTGAAATGGCTATATTATCTGCTTCACGACTCAGACGATATCCGCCCCCTGGTCCCCGGGCACTGTCTACCAGACCATTTTTTCTTAACTTGGAAAACAACTGCTCAAGATAGGAAAGTGAAATTTCCTGTCTTTGTGAAATACCAGCAAGAGTGATTGGCCCTAATTCATAATGGATTGCCAGATCCAACATTGCTGTTACTGCATAGCGCCCTTTAGTGGTCAATCTCATTAATTTATTCCTGTTTTAAGATAATATGCTGCTATCTTAAAAAAACCAAGTGTTTTAGTCAAGTATATTTTGACCCACTATCCTGATATCTAGAATAGAGTTATTTTTCTTCACCCTCAGATGGCTCTGAATGGTCACTATTATTCCCTGACATTATTTTGTCCAGCTTGATAACATGTACACTTTCTTGTCCCGCATTAGCCGGCGCATTACTGCAGATATCCTGGGCCGGACAGCTTTCAGGGTGTTCATCAATAGGCGTAATTTCGCAAATATGAGCATCGGGTATTTTAAGATCCGGAAACTCTGCATCAATAGAGCGAATGGCAGTACACATTTTATCCAGTTTATCATCCACTGAATGCATATGATCCAGCATACAATTAATGGCATGGGCAACCGGATCAGGCATTTCACTGGAAGTACCATAGGCATCAAAACCAATCTTTTTGGCCATATGCTCACGCTTTTTACTTTTAGGATCCTCTTTTTTAGTCTCTGGTACGGGTTTATTCGTGGTAATGACCCGACCTGGAATACCCACCACCGTACAACCACCAGGCACATCTTTTACCACGACAGCATTGGAACCGACCCGGGTTCCATCAGAAAGAGCAATAGGCCCCAGTACTTTAGCGCCCGCTCCCACCACCACGTCATTTCCAAGAGTAGGATGGCGTTTACCCTTATCCCACGAAGTGCCTCCAAGAGTGACACCATGATAAAGCGTACAGTCATCACCGATAACAGTGGTTTCACCAATCACAACACCCATGCCATGATCAATAAAAAATCGCCGCCCGATACGGGCGCCGGGATGAATCTCAATACCGGTTAAGAGTCGTGCTGTGGCAGAGAAAAATCGCGCCAGCCAGCGCATATTCCAGTTCCACAGACGATTATTTATTCGATAAAAAATCATGGCATGAACGCCGGGATAAGTCGTCAGAACCTCAAAATAATTCCGCGCTGCCGGATCACGCTCAAAGACACATTGTATATCTTCTTTTAAATGCTCGAACATTTTACCAACCACTCTGGTCCATTTATTTTCTATCAAGTTTTCTGCCTTCACAGGCAAAGACCGTGCATTTTACTAGGAATTGTATCAACACTCAAATACATATGGGGACTGAAATGACATAAGTCAAAGAGCACAGACACTATTGAGCATCAATTGGCATCAGTTACGGGTCAGCGGCTGCGTTTCTGAGTACTGGTCAGAATACCTCGCAGAATATTCAGCTCTTCCTGTTTTAAACGAGTGCGATTGAATAATTGACGTAATTTGGGCATAAGCTGGGGAGATTGCTGCGGGTTAAGAAAGTCAATAGTAATAAGTGTCTGCTCAAGGTGACCATAAAACTTCTCCATAGCATCACTTGAAGCATAATCCACAGACCTCTCTGTCAGCATGGCTGCATCATCAGGCTCTGTTTCCATTAAGAGACCTGCCATCATAATTTCATAGGCCGCAATCTGCATAGCCGAGGCCACATTCAGGGAGCTATAGTCCGGATTAGCTGGGATATTAATGAGTTTATGGCATAATCCCGTTTCTTCATTGGTTAATCCAGTTCTCTCACGACCAAAAACCATCGCTACCTGCTGCTTAATCGCTTCCTCCTGCACCAGTTCTCCGGCGGCTCTGGCATCCAGAAATTCATGTGCTATTTTTCTTTCCCTGGCAGTAGAACCCAGTACCAGATGGCAGCCCTCAAGCGCTTCTTCCAGAGTATTACAAACAACAGCCTGAGCCAGTAAATCGTCGGCCCCCGATGCCATGGCTGTTGCTTCCGGATCAGGATATCGTTTAGGCGCCACGAGATACAGACGGGATAAGCCCATATTTTTCATTACCCGTGCCGCAGCACCGATATTGCCCGGATGAGAAGTATTGATCATAATAAAACGGATATTTTCAATAGCCATAATTTTTAACGTAATTTAAGTAGTATTAATGTTATAATTTACCAATATTCAATGAATTTAATTTTTATACTCTTATATAACAGGAATTGAGTAGTTAC